>CANFNO010000184.1 GCA_947447845.1 Burkholderiales bacterium
CGGGAATTTAAACTAAGGCTGCCTCAGCTTCACGCCGAATCGTCAGGCCCTTCAGGATTCGGCCGCCGCCCTTATTCCATTTTCGCAATTCAGCTGGAACGGCTTCCCAATCTGCAGCATTCACTCGCTTACGCAGCGCACAGGTCGCAACACCGGGCCGGATGACAGCATTCCAGCCATCCACCCAAGCGATACCTGACCTCCTCCCTCTAATTAATATTTCTTGAAGTGAGCTAGCCTGAACTAGTAACTTGCTGGGTCTCCTCCGAAAATGACAGCCAATGACAGCCAATGACAGCCAATGACTGACATGAAACTGACAAATTTCACGACTGAATACTAAGGGACGTTGTCTTAAGCTTAAGCATTCTTGAACATCAAGATGAATCGCGAATACCGGATTACAGAAGGCAATCTGATTGCCTGACCAAGTTCACCCTTCAAACTAGCGCTCATAGCCCACTCACACTCCCCGGCATAACTTTTTGTAGCATGATTAGCGGCATGCTTTGCCGCACCACCCTAAAACAGCTTGCATAGAAGTGCTCTCGAAACGAACCATCCATTGGTTGAAGAACCGACTCAGTGTCGGTACCAAGCCCCTGACAGCGGAGCAGCACGCAAAGGCTCTGGTGGCAGCTATTGATGCGGGTGGACTGCCACTCAACCCTGCAAGGGTCAATGACATCGCCAGGCAACTAGGCCTGGAGGTTTCCAGTAAAGCCCCGATGCATGAAACCATAGCGCGGATTCGCCTGGCCCTGGAACGAACCTAATTGTTTGATATAAGTTGTCCGAGCTAACCCGTTAACGCGATATCGTGTTGTCGGAGTGGCAAAGATCATTAAAGTGACGTCAACCGGATTGAGTCAGGGTCATTGGCGGGATAATTGGGACTTCAAGAATGAAGGTCGCTGCTATGCAAATTTTTCAGGCCTCGCGCCGATACTTATTAGGCTTGGCTTTCGGACTCTGCAGTACGGTTGCACTTGCGCAGACCACCGCCGTTTTTCACTTGGGTATCGCACCGCATACCAGTGCGCGGGTAATTCTTGAAATGTACCAACCCCTGCGAAGTCAACTCGAAAAGGCGCTCGGCGTGCCTGTTGAAGTTGTCACTGCACCTGATTTCACAGAATTTGCGAAACGCATGTTGCACCAGGAGTACGACATTGCGGTCACCACCGGCCACCAGGCGCGGTTAGCCCAAACTGACGCAGATTACCTCCCCTTGATTACCTATGCAGCCGATTTTCGGGCAGTGGCTCTGGTCGTTGGAAACAGCAAAATCAAGACGGCCAAAGACCTCATTGGCAAGCCAGTGCTGGGCTTGTCGTCAACGTCTCTAGTCACCTTGTGGGGCCAGCACTGGATGAAGCAAGGTGGCAATAGTGAAGCTTTGCGCTACGTAAGCGCATCTGACAGCGTGGCACGTTTGGTTCTATCTGGCGAGGCTGCGGCTGGATTTATGTCGCTGGCAAACTACCAAAGCCTGAACCGAGAGTTGCAGGCCCAAATGCGCTTTCTCGTGGTTAGCGATCCGATGGCTGGGCGGGTTTACATGCTCAATAAGCGCCAAGCGGCCCGCAAGGATGCTATTGACGCTGCACTTTCTGCATTCTCTGCAAGTGCCGAGGGGAAAGCGTACTTTGAGAAATACAAGCTCGATGGTTACCGCAAGCTCAAACCCAAAGAGTTGGAGTTGATGGAACCATACGCCAAGGAAGTACGCAACTCGCTGCAATGAAATTTCCCGGGATAGGCCTTCGCATGCGCTCGGTGCGCGCGCGCTTCCTGCTGGCAGCCGTTGTGGTCGAGGCGGTGATGTTGACTCTGTTGGTCAGCAACAGTTTGCGACTTATGAACTCCTACCTTGTCGAGCAGGTAGAGCAACACGTACGCCAAATCACGCCGATTCTGAGCGCGGCAACCATTGCCCCGCTCGCGCAACGGGACTATGCAACGGTGCAGTCGGTTCTGGACGAGAGCCTGAGTCAAAAAGGCGTGCGCTATCTCGTTGTGGTAGATGCCCAAAATAACCGTGTGGCCAGCAGCGGTTGGCCCAAAGAGCAAGAACTGCCGGCAAGTGATGCGGGTTTTGAACTGTCGCTGGGCATGACCAATCCAGTGCACCATGTGCAAACGCCAGTACTCATGTCGGGCCAGCGTCTGGGCACCTTATACATGGGCATGGATCTATCGCACATTCAGGCAGCACGCCGTGCCCTGCTGAGCCAGGGCTCACTGATTGCGCTTGGAGAATTGCTCCTTTCGGCCGTTCTTCTGATGGTGTTGGGCCTCTGGCTGACGCGGCATTTGGTTGACCTTACGCGTGCCAGCCACGAGGTAACCGAGGGCAATTTAAGCCCGGCACCTGTCAACGAAGGCGATGACGAACTGGGTCAACTCGGTGCGGCCTTCAACACCATGTCGCGCACCATCAAGCAGCGGGTACTTGATCTGGTGCAAGCCAAGGACCAGGCAGAACAGTCCAATCGTGCCAAGAGCGAATTTCTGGCCACGATCAGCCACGAAATCCGCACCCCCATGAACGGCATCATGGGTATGACCGATCTGGTGCTGGACACGCCACTGACTAAGGAGCAACGCGAGCTACTGCAGGTGGTAAAAACATCCGCGTCGTCGCTGCTGGCAATCATCAATGAGATTCTGGACTTTTCCAAAATTGAGGCTGGAAAAGTCGAGCTCGATGCGATCGAGTTTGACCTTGAGCAGATGTTCAACCATTGCCTCGCGCCCCTGCGCGTGCGCGCGCAATCCAAGGGCCTGGAATTGAAGACTCTGTCTTCCGGCGTGCTGGACACCTACCTCATCGGCGATCCCAACCGCCTACTCCAAGTGCTAACAAACCTGGTTGGTAACGCGATCAAGTTCACGACCAAAGGTAGCGTCACAGTCGGATGGGAATGCAAACCTGACAAACCCAACATGTTTCGTTTCTGGGTTAGTGATACCGGCATAGGCATTGAACCTGACAAGCAGCTCACCGTTTTTGATGCGTTTACACAGGCCGATAGCTCGACCACGCGCAATTACGGGGGAACTGGCTTGGGCTTGACTATCTCCAACACCCTGGTGCGACTAATGGGTAGCAACATCCAATTGCAATCCACCCCCGGGCAAGGAAGCACCTTTGAATTCACCATTCGCATGAAGTCTGGAAAGTCGCTTCCTCTGCAGCCCGAACGGCAACCTGTGTCAGGTGAGCCGCACGTTGGCAAGGAGGCAGATAACACGGCCACTCAGCCTCTGCGGGTGCTGCTGGTGGAGGACCATGTCATCAACCAGAAGCTTGCCGTCAGCCTGATTGAGCGCGCCGGCCACACCGTTACCGTAGCCAACAATGGAGAAGAAGGACTTCGTGCAGCCATGCAACAGGACTTTGACCTTATCTTCATGGACATGCAGATGCCTGTGATGGACGGACTGGACGCCACCCGCGCAATTCGCGCATTTGAGGCGGCAGGCCAGCGCAAACGTGTACGCATTGTGGCCATGACAGCCAATGCCATGGCCAGTGACCGAGAGGCTTGCGAGCTAGCCGGTATGGACGCGTTTCTGTCCAAGCCTTTCAAGGCTGAAGAGCTACGTCTGCACCTCAGACACTAACAAAAATCCGGTGCCGGCTCTCAAGCGACGTTGCGGCGCAACCATTCCAGCGCACCCTGCCCGGCAGCGCGCCCGGTGGCAAAGCAGGCATGCAGAAGGTATCCACCGGTCGGAGCCTCCCAATCCAGCATTTCTCCAGCACAAAACACACCGGGCAATTGCTCAAGCATGTGCCCCTCATTCAGCACCTCGAACAACACGCCGCCGGCGCTGCTGATAGCCTCGTCTAACGGACGCGTGGCCTGCAAAGTGATTGGCAGGGCCTTGATCGCTGCAGCCAGTCGTACGGGATCGTTTATAGCGGTCTTGTCCAGCAACTCGTGCAGGACGGCGGCTTTGATGCCGTCCAGATTCAGACGGCTTTTAAGGTGACTTGACAAGGAGCGTGATCCACGCGGATGGCTAACTTCTTGAAGCACCTTTTCAGCGGACATGTCAGGAAGCAAATCCAGCAAAAATGTGGCAACACTATGAAGCGTGATCTCTTCGCGCAGTTGGGCTGATGCCGCGTAAACCAGGCTTCCCTCCACTCCAGATTCCGTGGCCACAAACTCGCCTTTGCGCCGCCAGGCCTGACCACTGGCTGATGCCACCGAAATGGCAACCGACTTGAATGGCTGGCCGGCAAAACGGCCTTTGAAGTGTTCACTCCAGCCACCTTGCACGTCGAAGCCGCAGTTAGACGGCAGAAGTGGCGCAACCGCCACGCCTTTTTGTGCAAGCAATGTTACCCAGCCGCCGTTGGAACCAAGCCGCGCCCAACTGCCGCCACCCAGCGCAAGTACCACTGCATCAGCTCTTACCTCACTGGGACCGTTTGGGGTATCGAATTGCAAGCTTTTGCCTTCGCCCCAGCCTGTCCACCGGTGACGCATATGAAATTGCACGCCCGGCCCCTTTGCCGGATGGCGCAGGCGGTGTAGCCAAGCGCGCAGCAGGGGCGCGGCCTTCATGTCTTTGGGAAACACCCGACCCGAGGTGCCAACAAAGGTTTCAACGCCCAAGCTTAGGGCCCAGTCACGCAGCGCAGTGGCATCAAAATCGCTCAGCACGCGCTCAATGGCATTGCGCCGCGCACCATAGCGCCCGGCAAAGGTGTCTGCGCCCTCGGAGTGGGTGAGGTTAAGCCCACCCTTGCCAGCAAGCAAAAACTTGCGTCCGATTGAGGGCATGGCATCAAACAAATGCACGACGATGCCGGCATCAACTAACATTTGCGCAGCCATCAGACCGGCGGGTCCGCCACCGATGACGGCGACGGGAATGGAAATATTCATAGGGGATTAACTTTAATCAGCTCGCCCTGCGGCGTCAAAAATGCAACGCGAATCAACTGTCCCGAAGTGGCCAGTGCAATTACGGCGCGTTAGCCCAAGAGTTGAGCACACAAATCGGCATGCTTTTGAAGTGCGGTCTTGAATTTTTTATCCAAAAACCCAACGCTTCTCTTCAGAACGGGTCTGCACCAGCCGGTAAATCCACAACAAACCTTCCCCACGGCTGATCGGCGCTTCGTAGTGATGCCAAAGCGGCCGCGCTGCCTCTCAGTCGCAGTCGCAGGCGCCAGGTTGCGCTTGAATATGAACAAAGCACATCAAGAAATCTTGCGCTGCCCGAGTTACTTCAGCTCTTGGATATCTATCAACCAGCTTGGGCGACCCGCCATTTTGCGTCGGCGAAGCTGCATTGACGTCCCAAATATTTTGATCGATCGACGTGTATTCCAAGGCAAAGGTCGAATACCGGCGGATGGCACCCTTGTGCAGGTCTGCAACAAGGCAGCTTCGGTGTCCAGGCATGCGTTTAATCCGACTACGCTTTGCACAGCAGAAAAATGGGCTCAAACATCTACTGGGTGCAGTGGCAATACGAACCGTCATTCCTGACATAACTACTGCTATCCGGCGACCAGCGAATCTTCAGCAATGCCGCGGACAATCGCAAGTCCGTGCGCATCAGGGCAATGGGCAGGTTCAAAAAGGGTGCCACCGGCATACATCTAGATCGCAGCCCAAGAAAAGGCGATGTTCTGCACCGCAATTTCTGAAGTACATGCTCAACACGGACGCCTCGCCGACCAATCGCGTCCATTACGCGCGCTTTGTGGATACACGAGCAGCAGCAACGCGCTCATCCTGGTGTGCTGTCGCCATCAAATGTGGCAAGCGTCTCTTGCGTTAACGCCAGACCAGCCTGAGCCAGAACAGTCTGTGCCGTCGATAGGTCCCAGATAAGTTCCAACCTTGTACCAGTCGGTACAACGACAGGCGCGGCACGGCGGGCACACCAATGCATGGTGAATTCAAACCGCAGTAATAAACCATCGCCGAAAAATTGAGCCCACCAACCGGGCGCAAAGAACCGAAACTGCGCATAAGCAATCAACATAACGATGCGCACTGGATGCACACTACCGATTTGAAATACCATTTGAAGGCACGAGAAAAACCGGACCTTTGATGCAGGCAAAATGCACCCACCAGGCGGTCATCTGCTTAGGAAAAGGCTGTGATGCTCACAGATGTATCAATTTTGCCTATACCGTCCATAGCGGACAGGCAGGACGAAGAGTGC
>CANFNO010000185.1 GCA_947447845.1 Burkholderiales bacterium
GACGTGCTTTGCCAAATCTACGCCAACTCGTGTAATCTCTTGCATGGGACTTCTCCTTCCACAGGTTTTAGATTGACTTCACCAAAAAACCAATCTTGGCACTTGATGCCGTTACCAGGAAGTGGGAAGTCCCTTCGTATTCGTCGGGACAAGGGGAGCCTAAAGCGGACAGCCAATTTGGTTGCTTCACTTCGGCTACGGCGCCACTGGTGGAACGTGTAGAGTCGTTTACATTTTTTTAGAATTCCAAACCATAAATTCCATTCTTTTGCGCAAGCGTCTCCAGCGCTCGGAACTACAGGCGTGAGATGCGCGCAATAAGAAAATGTTGCAACCTCCCGTAATTAATTCCGTATTCGGAGTGCAGCAACCAAATTGGCTGTCCGCCTTAGGCTCCCCTTATCCCGACGGGGGGTAAGGGGCTGGGGGATGGGGGAGTAAATAGGTGCGGGAGTAAAAAAATGTTGGAGTAAAAGAACTGCCGGATTAGAGATATGACAAAGCAAGAGATACATCCAATGCCAGAAGCAAGCAACAAAGACCATCAGCGCCTGGAAGCTCTTCACACCGAGCTCCACCGCCACGCCCACAACTACTACGTGCTCGACGCGCCAACAGTGCCCGATGCCGAATACGACCGCATGTTCCGCGAACTGCAGGCCCTCGAAGCCGCACACCCGGAATGGCTCACACCCGATTCCCCCACCCAACGTGTAGGCGGCAAACCCCTCGATCAGTTCGCCAGCGTGCGCCACGCCGTGCCCATGCTCAGTATCCGCACTGAAACCGATACCGAGTCCAGCGGCGCACAGGCCTTTGACACCCGCATACGCAAGGAGTTGGAGCTCACCGAGACCGATTCGCAGGTGGAATACGTGGCCGAGCTCAAGTTCGACGGTCTGGCCATCAACCTGCGCTATGAAAACGGCGTGCTGATTCAAGCTGCAACGCGAGGCGATGGCGAAAACGGCGAAGACGTGACGCAGAACATTCGTACCGTGGGACAGATCCCCTTGCGCATTAGTGCCCCCACGCTTACCGCCGCGCGTGAGGCGCTGCCCCCCGAAGGGGAGCGTTCCGCCTTGGGGCGGCCCGGCGGCGGTACATCGCTCTTAGCCGGCGAAGTTCCACAGGTGCTGGAAGTGCGTGGCGAGGTCTACATGCGGCGCGACGATTTTGAGGCGTTGAACGAGCGCCAACGCGGGCGTATCGCTGCGGGCGAGAAGGGTGAGAAAACCTTTGTAAACCCGCGCAACGCTGCAGCCGGTGCCGTGCGCCAACTCGATCCGGCAATTGCTGCGCAGCGCCCTTTGAGCTTTTTTGCCTATGGCGTGGGCGAGGTGGCTCCGCTGTCGGCGGGCAGCTTATTCGCCACGCACATGGAACTGCTGCAGACACTAAAGGTCTGGGGATTTCCGGTAGCTGAGGAAATCCGTGTCGTGCGCGGTGCCGACGAATTGGTGGCCTTTCACCAGAATATCGGTCAGACGCGCGATCAACTGCCTTTTGACATTGACGGCGTGGTCTACAAAGTCAACAGCCTGGCCCTGCAGCAGCGTTTGGGCTTTGTCACCCGCGAGCCGCGCTGGGCGGTGGCGCACAAGTTTCCAGCGCAAGAACAAATGACCACGGTGCTGGCCATCGACGTGCAGGTGGGCCGCACCGGTAAGCTCACGCCGGTGGCTAAACTGGCGCCGGTGTTTGTCGGCGGCGTCACGGTAACCAACGCCACCTTGCATAACGAGGACGAAGCCCGGCGCAAGGATGTCCGTGTGGGTGACACGGTGATCGTGCGCCGCGCGGGTGACGTGATTCCCGAAGTGGTGGGCGTGGTGCCGCAGCCGCCCGATCAGCCGCCACGCGAGCGCAGTGCCATCTTCACCATGCCGCGCGTCTGCCCCGTGTGCGCCTCTGAAGCCGTGCGGGAAGAGGGCGAGGCAGACTACCGCTGCACCGGCGGCTTGTTTTGCAACGCGCAGTGCAAGCAGGCCATATTGCACTTTGCCCAGCGCCGTGCCGTGGAGATTGAAGGTCTGGGCGACAAGTTGGTGGAGCAACTGGTGGACGCCAAGATCATCCGCACCCTGCCGGACCTCTACCGCCTGGGCTTTGCCGCCTTGGCCAGTCTGGAACGCATGGCCGAGAAGTCGGCGCAAAACATCGTCGATGCGCTGGAGAAATCCAAACAAACCACGCTGCCGCGCTTTCTGTTCGGTCTGGGAATTCGCCACGTCGGCGAGGCCACGGCTAAAGAACTGGCGAGGCATTTTGGTGGCCTCGACGCCATCATGGACGCCACCGAAGAGGCGCTGCTGCAGGTCAACGACGTGGGCCCCATCGTTGCCAAAAGCCTGCGCACCTTCTTCGACCAGGCGCACAACCGCGAGGTGGTGGAGCAACTGCGTGCTTGCGGCATCCGTTGGGAGGAGGGCGCGCCGACGTCGGAGTCACCCAAGCCTCTTGCAGGCATGACCTTTGTGCTGACCGGCACCCTGCCCACGCTGGGTCGCGACGATGCCAAGGACAAAATTGAAGCAGCCGGTGGCAAAGTCTCCGGCTCGGTCAGCAAAAAGACCAGCTTCGTGGTGGCCGGTACCGAAGCCGGTAGCAAGCTGACCAAGGCACAGGAACTGGGTGTTGCGGTGCTGGACGAAGCTGCGCTGCTAGAGATGTTGAAGTGAGCGCAGCATCTGGCGGCTCGAATCAAACCGGTTGCGCAACGCGCGCATGAAGGGCTTTCAATGACGGTACGTGAGATTCTCAAAATGGGCGATGCCCGCCTATTGCGCATGGCGCAGCCCGTGACGGATTTCGACAGCGACGCCCTGCACCTGCTGATCACCGACATGCTGGACACGATGCGCGCCGCCAATGGAGCGGGTTTGGCCGCACCGCAAATTGGAGTCGATCTGCAACTGGTGATCTTCGGCAGCTTCGAGCGAAACCCACGCTACCCCGACCGGCCCGTGGTGCCGCCTACGGTGCTGATTAACCCGACCATTACGCCCATCGGCGATGCAGAAGAGAGCGATTGGGAGGGCTGCCTGTCCGTGCCCGGACTGCGCGGTGTCGTGCCACGCTGGTCGCACATTCGCTACACCGGTTTCGACCAATATGGCGACGCCATTGACCGCACGGTCGAAGGCTTTCACGCCCGCGTGGTGCAGCATGAGTGCGACCACCTCTGGGGCAAGCTCTACCCCATGCGGGTGCGCGATTTCAGCCAGTTTGGCTATACCGAGGTGCTTTTTCCGGAGATTGTTGCCAGCGAGGACGATTGAGCGTGGGGGCAGCAATCCCGCGCCGGGCCGCCCCAAGCGGGATTCACCCCCTCGGGGGGCAGTGAGCCACACGCAGTGGGCGAGCGTGGGGGCAGCAATCCCGCGCCGGGCCGCCCCAAGCGGGATTCACCCCCTCGGGGGGCAGTGAGCCACACGCAGTGGGCGAGCGGGGGGGGCAGCAATCCCGCGCCGAGACGTTTTAAGCGGGATTCACCCCCTCGGGGGCCTTAAGACGCCAGCGCGTCCAGCAACTCCGTCTCAATCTCAATCTGCGCGCGGTTGTGCTGCAGCTGCGGGCCATGAATCAGGAAGGTATCTTCCACGCGCTCGCCCAGCGTCACGACTTTGGCGAGTTGCACCTCGATCTGGTGCCGCGCCAGAACGCGTGCAATCGAGTAAAGCAGACCCTGGCGGTCGCTGGCAGAGATGGTCAGCAGCCACAGTTGTGCCTTTTCGTCGGGACGCAGGGTCACGCGTGGCGCGATCGGGAAGCTCTTGACGCGACGCGAGACGCGGCCACGGCTGGGGTTAGGTAGCGGGGTTTCTTTGGCAATGGCGCCGGCCAGTCCGGTTTCCAGCATCGAGGTCAGTTCGCGGAAGTGCTCGTCGATACCACCGGCCATGATGACCTGGAAGGTGTCGAGCGCATAGTTGGTTTTGCTGGTGTGCACCCGCGCGTCCAGAATGCTGAAGCCGCCCTGGTCAAAGTAGCCACAGATCCGGGCAAACAAATCGGTCTGGTCATGCGTGTAGACCAGCACCTGCAGGCCTTCGCCAATGGGTGAGCGCCGCGCCCGCACGATGGGTGTCTTGGTGTCCACGTAACGCGAAATCTGCTTGGTGTGCCAGGCTATGTCGCTGGCTTCGTGGCGCATGAAGTAGCCTACGTCCAGTGTTTCCCATAGGGGCTTGTGGGCCTCAAAAGGCATCGCGTGAAGCGCCACCATCACCAGAGCCTCGCGTTTTCGGGCTTCGACTTCGGCATCCCGGTCTGGCGCACGGCCACCCAGTGCACGAGTGGTGTATTTGTACAAGTCTTCCAGCAGTTTGCCCTTCCAGGCATTCCAGACCTTGGGCGACGTGCCGCGAATATCTGCCACTGTCAGCAGATAAAGGGCGGTCAGGTTGCGCTCATTGCCCACGCGCTTGGCAAAGTCGCCAATCACCTTCGCATCGCTCAGGTCGGACTTTTGCGCGATGCGGCTCATGGTCAGATGCTCGTGCACCAGAAACTCGATCAAATTCGTGTCTTCGGCATCAATACCATGGTCCTTGCAGAAGCGCCGCGCTTCCGCCATACCCAGCACCGAATGATCGCCACCGCGCCCTTTGGCAATGTCATGAAATAGCGCCGCCACGTAAAGCACCCAGGGCTTGTCCCAGCCAGAAGCGAGTTGCGAGCAGAACGGGTACTCGTGCGCGTGCTCCACGATGAAAAAGCGCCGCACATTGCGCAGCACCATCAGGATGTGCTGGTCTACCGTGTAGACGTGGAACAGGTCGTGCTGCATCTGCCCGACGATGCGGCGGAACACCCACAAGTAGCGCCCCAGGACCGAAGTCTGGTTCATCAGCCTGATCGCATGCGTGATGCCGTCGTGCTGCATCATGATTTGCATGAAGGTGGCGCGGTTGACCGCATCCTTGCGGAACTTCGCATCCATCAGGTCGCGCGCGTTGTACAGCGCGCGCAAGGTGCGCGCCGACAGTCCTTTGACACCCACCGTGTTCTGGTAAACCAAAAACGTTTCCAGAATAGCGTGTGGATTGCGCTGATACAGGTCGTCGCTCACCACATCGAGCGTGCCGGCCTTCTCGTTGAAGTGCGCGTTGATGGGATGCAGCGTGTGCGTCGAGGGGTTGAGCCGCTCCTCGATGTTCATCAGCAAAATCTGGCTGAGCTGGGTCACTGCCTTGGCCGTCCAGTAGTAGCGCTTCATCAGCATTTCGCTGGCACGCACCATGCCTTTGCCGTCGGCATCGCCGCCGCCATTGCTGTAGCCAAAGGCTTCGGCCACCGCGGTTTGCAAATCAAAAATCAGCCGGTCTTCGCGCCGTTTGGCCAGCAGGTGCAGACGCGCGCGAATTTGCAGCAGCAGCGCTTCGTTGCGCTGGATCTGCCGCACCTCAAAGGCAGTAGCTAAGCCGTTTTGCGCCAGTGCCTTCCAGTTGTCGCCCAGCTTGGCAGCTTTGGACACCCAAAGAATGATCTGCAAATCGCGCAGGCCGCCTGGAGACTCTTTGCAGTTGGGCTCCAGCGAATAAGGTGTGTCTTCAAACTTGGTGTGGCGTTGGCGTAGCTCTAAGGTTTTGGCGACGAAAAACGCCTTGGCATCCATGGCTTGAAAAAATGCCGTTTGAAAGATCTGCACCAATTGCGCATTGCCCGCAATCAGGCGACTTTCCAGCAAGGCCGTCTGGATGGTGACATCGCGCTCAGCCTCGCTTAGGCATTCGCTCACGCTGCGCACGCTGGAGCCGATCTCCAGCCCCAAATCCCAACAGTTGCTTATAAACGCTTCGATGCGGCCTTTGAGATCTGCATCTTCCTCAGCCGACGTGCCATCGGGCAGCAGCAACAGCACATCCACATCCGATGACGGAAACAATTCGGCGCGTCCGTAGCCGCCTACCGCCAGCAGCGCATAGGGCGCCTGCATGCCCGCCAGGTCCCATAGTTGCACCAACATGCTGTCCACCAAACCCGACATGCGGTGCAGCGCATTGCGCACCGTGCGTGTAGACGCTGCGCGTTCGCCGAGGGTTGCCAGTAACGAGGTCTTTTGGGCGCGGTAGGTGTCGCGCAGCGTAGCAATATCGGTCATGCAGCGGCTTAGATAGGTCTGGGGTCGTCAGGCCTTGGCCGAGGCAAACGCAGCTACAAAAGC
>CANFNO010000186.1 GCA_947447845.1 Burkholderiales bacterium
AGCATGGCAATGTGGCAATAGAATCATATTTACTTATTCGGGCTCTGAGTCGCTCCGTGCAGTGGTGCACGGCCTGCACTTACCCGACTCAGGAGAACTAACCATGCGATACCCACTCACCCGTACAGCTATTGCCATGATCCTGGTCTTGACCGGCGTTGGCCAAGCCGCCACGATTCCCGCTGGCACCAAGTTGAACGCCAAGCAGGAACTGGTCCGCAACAACGGCTCTGAGCCTGACACCCTCGACCCGGCGCTGGCCCAAGGCGTGCCCGCCAACAACGTGCTACGCGATTTGTTTGAAGGCCTCACTGCGATTGACAGTGCTGGCAACGTGGTGCCCGGCGTGGCTGAGAGTTGGAAGCAGACCGACGCAAACACCTGGGTCTTCAAATTACGCAAGGATGCCAAGTGGTCCAATGGCGATGCACTCACAGCCGACGATTTTGTCTATGGCCTGCAGCGTTTTGTAGATCCCAAAACGGCGTCCGAATACGCCGCCAGTTTCGGCATCTTTTTGCTGAACGGTAAAGAAATTGTGGGTGGCAAGAAGCCGCCTGCCACACTGGGTGTCAAGGCATCGGACAAATACACACTGGAACTCAAGACGCCCTATCCGGTCAACTTTTTGCCTGAGCTGCTTTCCAATACGCAGATGGGTCCGGTGCACAAAGCCACGGTTGAAAAGTTCGGCAAAGATTGGACCAAGCCTGCCCATATGGTGAACAACGGCGCCTTTGTCATGACCGACTGGCAGGTCAACAGCAAAATCGTGCTGAGCAAAAACCCAAAGTACTGGGACAGCAAGAACGTGCAGCTCAGCAAGAACACCTACCTATCGGTAGATGACAGCAATGCAGACGTCAAGCTGTATGAGTCCGGTGAGAACGACTGGGTTTACCAGTTGCCACCAGGAACCTACGACAAATACAAAACCCAGTACCCCAAGGAAATTCGCAACACGCCTATGTTGGGCCTGCGCTACTACTCCTACAACGTGGCCGACCCGCTATTCAAGGACGTGCGCGTGCGCAAGGCCCTGTCGATGGTGATTGACCGCGACACGCTGGCGCAAAAGGTCACGGCCGACGGCCAATTGCCCGCCTATGGTGTGATTGTGAAGGGCACCTTGGGCGCAGACGTCACCACCTATGACTGGGCAACCTGGCCCATGGACAAGCGCGTGACCGAAGCCAAGAAACTACTGGCTGAGGCGGGCATCAAATCGGGCACCAAAGTTCGCTTTGCCTACAACACCGACGTCTATCACAAGAAAATGGCCATCTTTGCCTCATCCGAGTGGAAGAGCAAACTGGGCCTGGAGACCGAACTGGAGGCCATGGAATTCAAGGTGCTGATCAAGCGGCGCACGGATGGCGAGTTCCAGATGGCACGCAATGGCTGGATCGCCGACTACAACGACGCCACCACTTTTCTGACCCTGGTGCAGTGCGACTCCGAACAGAACAATCAGCGCAATTGCAACCGCAAGGCCGAGGCCCTGATTGACCAAGGCAACCTCAGCACCGATGCGGCCAAGCGCCAGTCTCTGCTAACTGAAGCCGCCAAAATGATCATGGAAGACTACCCGATGATTCCACTGCTGCAATACACCGTGCCGCGGTTGGTGAAGTCTTATGTGGGGGGCTATACCGACACCAACATCATGGACCGCTATCGCGGCAAAGACCTCTACATCATCCAGCACTGAGACTCGCGCATTCATGTGGTCCTATGCGCTGCGCAGGCTGTTAGCGACTCTGCCTACGCTGCTGGCGGTCATCACCGTCTGCTACTTGCTGCTGCACTTTACGCCAGGTGGGCCGTTCGACCGGGAGCACCGAATTGCCCCCGAAGTCATGGCCAACCTGAACGCCAAATACCACCTGGACGAACCGCTGTGGAAGCAATATCTGTTGTATCTGAACAGCGTGCTGCACGGCGACCTGGGCGCCTCGTTTCGCTATGCTGATTGGAGCGTCAACGAGTTGGTTTCCAAAGCCCTGCCGGTATCAGCCACCATCGGTGGCGGCTCACTGCTGATATCCCTAGTCATCGGTGTGGCCCTGGGATGTGTGGCGGCCTTGCGCCAGAATAGTTGGATCGATTACGGCGTCATGCTGCTGGGCAATGTGGGTAGCGCGTTTCCCTCGTTTGTGATCGGGCCGGTGCTGATTCTGGTGTTCGCCGTCTGGCTGCAACTGCTACCGGCCGGAGGCTGGGATGGATTCAACCCGCGCTACATGGTGCTGCCCATGACCCTGCTGATATTTATCAACGTCTCCACCATTGGCCGCGTCATGCGCGGCAGCATGATCGAGGTGCTGAGCAGCAACTACATTCGCACCGCCCGCGCCAAGGGCCTGCCCATGCGCACCGTGGTGCTGCGCCACGCCATGAAGCCGGCGTTGCTGCCGGTGGTGTCACTCATTGGGCCCCTGGCCATATCGTCGATCACGTCGGCGGTGGTCACCGAGTCGGTGTTTTCGCTGCCGGGTTTGGGCAAGTTGATCGTCAACGGTGCGGGCAACCGCGACTACACCCTGGTGCTGGGGTTGGTGGTGTTGGTGACCATCATCGCCGTCGTTTTCAACCTGCTGGTGGACCTGAGCTATGCCCTGCTCGATCCCAAAATCCGCTACTAAGGCCCGACCATGCTGCTGCCCAAAAGGGACGACCGCCTGAGCGCTGGCCTGACTGCAGTGCTGGAGGACGAGGTGCGTGGCCGCAGCCCCTGGGCCGCCGCGCGCACGCGCTTTCTGCGCAACAAGGCGGCCATGGTCAGCCTGGTGTTGCTGACCGTGATGACGCTGGCCTGCATCGTCGGCCCCTGGTTGCTACCCAATGCCTTTGACTCCAGCGATTGGCAGGCCATGAGCCAGAAACCCACCTGGCAGGGCGCGCACTGGTTCGGCACCGACGAGTCAGGCCGCGACCTGCTGGTGCGCTGCCTGATGGGCGGGCGCATATCGCTCATGGTTGGCATGCTGGCCACGCTGGCCTCGGTCTGCGTCGGTATTGCCTGGGGTGCGACCGCCGGCTTTATCGGCGGTCGCACCGATGCGCTGATGATGCGCGTGGTGGACATGATGTATGCCGTGCCCTACCTGCTGATTGCCATCCTGATGGTCACGCTTTTGGGACGCGAGTTTTACTTGGTCGTGGTCACCATCACCGTGTTCTCGTGGATGGACATGGCGCGCGTGGTGCGTGGCCAGACGCTGTCGCTGCGCTCGCGCGAGTTTGTCGAGGCGGCCCGTGCCATGGGCGTGCCAACGCGGCGCATCATCTTTCAACACATCGTGCCCAACCTCCTGGGTGTGGTGGTGATTTACACCACCGTCACGGTTCCGGGCGTGATCCTGACCGAGTCGGTGCTTTCCTTTCTGGGCCTGGGCATTCAGGAACCCATGACCAGTTGGGGCGTGCTGATCCATGACGGCACCTCGGTCATGGAGGTGTCGCCGTGGATACTGCTGTTCCCCTCGGCCCTGCTGTCGGCCACGCTGTACTGCTTCAACTACATTGGCGATGGTCTGCGTGATGCGCTAGACCCCAAGGACCGATAGGACCCCCATGGCTGTTTTGGAAGTCAACAACCTCAACGTGCAATTCGACACCCAGGACGGCGCGGTGTTCGCCGTCAACGGCATCAGCTTCACTCTGGACAAAGGCCAGACGCTGGGCGTAGTAGGTGAAAGCGGCTCGGGCAAAAGCCAGAGCATGCTTGCCCTCATGGGGCTGCTCTCAAAAAATGGCTCGGCCAGCGGGCAAGCGCTATACCGCGGCCAGGATTTGTTGACGCTGCCAGAGGCGGACCTCAACCGCATCCGTGGCAACCGCATTGCCATGATTTTTCAAGACCCGATGACCTCGCTCAACCCGTATCTGACGGTGGAGCGGCAAATGACCGAGGTGCTGCAGTTCCACAAAGGGCAGGACCGCAAAACCGCACGCCAGCATGCCATCCGCATGCTGGACGCGGTGACCATTCCGGAGGCAACTCGGCGCATTGACATGTATCCGCACGAGTTTTCCGGCGGCATGCGCCAGCGCGTGATGATTGCCATGGCCCTGCTATGCGAGCCCGAATTGCTGATTGCCGATGAACCCACCACGGCGCTGGACGTGACGGTGCAGGCCCAGATCATCGCCCTGTTGCGCGAACTGCAGCGCGACTTTGGCACCGCCATCGTGCTGATCACGCACGACCTGGGCGTGGTGGCCGGCCTGTGCGACAAGGTCATGGTGATGTATGGCGGGCGGGCCATGGAAACCGGTAGCGCACAGGATATTTTTAGCCACGCCAGCCATCCCTACACCTGCGGCCTGCTGCATGCCGTGCCACGCATGGACCGGGAGCGCGAAAGCCTGCTGGCGATACCTGGCGCACCGCCCAATATGGCGCGTCCGCCCGAAGGCTGCCCGTTTCACCCGCGTTGCGCGTTGGTCGGGTCGCAGTGCAGCAGCATCCGCCCGGATTTGGTTGGTGATGCACGCCTGAGCGGCATGCAGCGTGCCTGCCACAAGGACAGCGCCGAGGTGCAGGCGCACTTTGCAGATGCCCGCAATGTCTAAGCCCACTTCCACGGATACTGCAACCGCGCCGCTGCTCAGCGTGCGCGATGTCAAAGTGCACTTCTCCATCCGCGATGCCAAGGGCTGGCCGTGGAGCCCACCCGGCACACTCAAGGCAGTGGACGGTGTGTCCTTCGATCTCCATGCCGGTGAAACCCTGGGCGTGGTGGGTGAGTCGGGCTGCGGCAAGTCCACTCTGGCGCGCGCCGTGTTGAACTTGACGCCAGCCACATCCGGCAGTGTGCGTTGGCAAGGCCAGGAAATGCTGGGTGCGCCCGAATCGCAGTGGCTAGACTTGCGCCGTGATGTGCAGATGATTTTTCAGGACCCGCTGGCCAGTCTGAACCCACGCATGACGGTGGCGCAAATCATTGGTGAGCCACTGCGCACGCACCATCCTGAACTCGGCAACACTGAAACGCTGCAGCGAGTACGCGCCATGATGCAGCGCGTGGGCCTGAGCGCAAACCAGATCAACCGCTACCCGCATGAATTTTCAGGCGGTCAATGCCAGCGCATCGGCATAGCCCGCGCCCTGATCCTGCGGCCCAAACTGATTGTCTGCGACGAACCGGTCTCAGCCCTGGATGTGTCGATCCAGGCGCAGATCGTCAACCTGCTCAAAAACTTGCAACAAGAGCTGGGCTTGGCGTTGATCTTCATTGCCCACGACCTGGCCGTGGTGCGCCACATCAGCCACCGCGTGCTGGTGATGTACCTGGGCCGCGTCATGGAGATGGCGCCGCGTGCCGCGCTCTATGAGCATCCGATGCACCCTTACACGCGTGCGCTGCTATCGGCAATTCCCATTCCCGATCCGGAGCGTGAGCGCAGCAAACCCATGCAGATTTTGCACGGCGACCTGCCCTCGCCCTTGCACCCGCCCAGCGGCTGCGTGTTTCGCACCCGGTGCCCCGTGGCGGAGCCGCGTTGTGCCGGGGATGTACCGCAATTGCATCCCATCAATGCGCAGACACAGGCGGCTTGTGTGCTGCTTTGATCGCCCCTGCCTGCAGCCAGCCTGGCCGGTTTTTTCAGTCGGTACCCACAGGCGGCAAATTGCGAACCTGGCGCAAACCAGAAAAAAACCAAGCCCACATCGCCAGCAGCAGTGCACCCACACCACCCAGGCCCATCGCGTAGCGCAATCCCCAATGCTCGCCCAGATAGCCGCCCAGCAATGCGCCCGGAATGGCCCCCAGCAACATCAGCCAGCGCACGATGCTGGTCATACGGCCCAGCATGGGCGCCGGTGTAACGGCCTGACGCAGCGCCAGAAAGTTGATGAACATCAGCACTGCGCCAACGCCAAAGCACAGCAACATCAGCACGAACGAAATCACTCCCCATTGACCCACAGGAGCAACGGCCAGTTGCAACCAACCCGCACCGCTTGCCGCCAAGCCAAGTAACAAACAGGGTCCGGGGCCAATGCGCGCCGAGATGCGGCTGCCAAACACACTGGCCAGCACCGTGCCCACACCCAGGCCCACGTAGCACAAACCAATTTGGTGTTCGCTCAAACCCAAGAGGCGCGTTGCAAACAGAATCTGCGTCACCATCGCGCATTG
>CANFNO010000187.1 GCA_947447845.1 Burkholderiales bacterium
AAAGACGGGCCCTGTTCATCGGTTTCGGCCGTGTGGTTGTAGACCACGTCCAGAATGACTTCGAGTCCGGCTTGGTGCAGAGCATCCACCAGTGCTCTGAATTCGCTGCGCGGGCTGCTGCCTTGTGCGCCGCTCGAGTAGCGGTTTTCGGGGGCGCTCCAGGCAATCGGGCTATAGCCCCAATAATTGGTCAGGCCGAGCTTGAGCAAGCGAGCTTCATCGGCGCGCTGCGCCACGGGCATCAGGCTCAAGGTGGTGATTCCCAGAGCCTTTAGGTGGGCAATGGCTGCAGGATGTGCCAGGCCTGCATAGGTGCCGCGCAGTGCTGGCGGAACGTCTGGATGCAGGGCAGTGAAGCCTTTGGTATGCAACTCATAAATCACTCTTTGTGCCGGGTCAACTTGCACACCATGCGCGGGAGTGGGAAGGTCTGCCACGACCCGGGCTTTGAGCGCCTCGGTGGCGTTGTCGCGCGGGTCGGCTAGCTGAGGGTTTTGGGGATCGTAATCCTGGTGAATTTCCTGGCCCAGGTAGCTGCCCACGACTTCACGGGCGTAGGGGTCCAGCATCAGTTTGGCCGGGTTGAAACGATGGCCAAGATGCGGTGCCCAGGGCCCATGCACGCGCCATCCGTAGATCAGTCCGACCTTTGCGCCGGAAAGAAACCCCTGCCAGACACCATCTTTCTTGTGCGGCATCCAATGACGCGCGGTCTCCACACTGCCGCTGTCGTCGAACAGGCACAACTCCACCGCGTGGGCGTTCGGCGCAGCTAAACAAAAGTTGACACCTGTGGGCTCTAGACTGGCACCTAGCTTTCGGGTGTGACCTTGTATGAGCACCATGTTTTGCGCTTTATTCTTTGGTAGCGCGTCTAAGCGACGACTTTCGTCAGGATCACCGTCGACAACGGCGGCAGCGTCAGCACGACCGAGTTTGGCTTGTGGTGTGCACTCTGGGCGCTGGTGTGCATGTTTCCGTTTGCCATACCGCTACCGCCATACACCTCCAGATCTGAGTTGATGGTTTCCGTCCATTCCCCGGCTTGGGGCATTCCCAAGCGATAGCCGTTGCGTGGCACCGGGGTGAAATTGCAGACGACCACGGCACAGGATCCGTCCTCACCCCAACGGATAAATGCGACGATGCTTTGCGCGGCGTCGCTGTGCGAAATCCACTCAAAGCCGCCAGGCTTCACATCCTGCTGGTGCATGGCAGGATAGGTCTGGTAGACGCGATTGAGGTCGCGCACCAGCCGCTGCACACCTTGATGCGCACTTTGCTTTTCCAGATGCCACGGCAGGCTGCCAGTGTCTGCCCACTCGGTGGGTTGGGCCAATTCGCATCCCATGAAGAGCAACTTCTTGCCAGGGTAGCCCCACATGAAGCCGTAGAGAGCACGCAGATTGGCAAAACGCTGCCAGGGGTCGCCTGGCATTTTGTCGAGCATGGACTTTTTGCCGTGCACTACTTCATCGTGCGACAGCGGTAGAACGAAGTTTTCAGAGAAGGCGTACATCAGCCCGAACGTGAGCTGGTTCTGGTGATGCTTGCGGTAAACCGGGTCCAGCGAGGCGTATTGCAAGGTGTCGTGCATCCAGCCCATGTTCCACTTGTAGTGAAAGCCCAGCCCACCGCTTTGCATATCGGGGCTGGGCGGGCGGCTAACACCCGGGAAAGACGTTGACTCTTCGGCCAACGTGATGGCACCAGGGCGTTCGGTACCTACTATAAAGTTTACGCGACGCAAAAACTCGATGGCTTCCAGGTTCTCGCGCCCACCATAGCGGTTGGGTATCCACTGGCCTTCGGCACGGCTGTAATCGCGGTACAGCATGGAGGCCACTGCGTCCACACGCAAGCCATCAATGCCAAAGCGCTCCAGCCAAAAGAGCGCATTGCCCACCAGAAAGTTGCGCACCTCGGTGCGTCCAAAGTTGTATATCAGGGTGTTCCAGTCCTGGTGGAAACCTTCTTTAGGGTCGGCGTATTCGTACAGGTGCGTGCCATCAAACTCGGCCAGTCCGTGCGCATCACTGGGAAAGTGGGCTGGAACCCAGTCGAGAATGACTCCCAGGCCAGCTTCGTGCGCGGCATCCACAAAGTCGCGGAATTCTTCCGGGCTGCCGAAGCGTGAAGTGGGCGAGAACATGCCCAGTGGCTGGTAGCCCCAAGAGCCATCAAACGGGTGTTCGCTGATCGGCATCAGTTCCAGATGGGTGAAGCCCATTTCCTTGGCATAGGGCACCAGGCTTTCCGCCAATTCGCGGTAACTAAGCCAGCGCCAGCCATCTGCCTTGCGCCAGGAGCCCAGGTGCACCTCATAAATGCTCATCGGTTTGTCAAAAGCATTGGCTTCAGCGCGCCCTTCGCGCATGGGGCGCCGGGGCATTAGTGGATAGACCACGCTAGCCGTGTCAGGGCGTAATTGCGACTGGAAGGCATAAGGGTCGGACTTGAGTGCAATGCCGCCTTTGGCGCCCAATATTTCAAATTTGTAGATATCGCCCTGCATCAGACCTGGGATGAAGATTTCCCACACACCGCACTCGCGTCGCAAGCGCATGGGGTGGCGCCGACCGTCCCACTGGTTGAAGCTGCCGACCACCGATACGCGCTTGGCATTCGGCGCCCAGACGGCAAAGCTGACGCCGTCCACACCCAGCATTTGCGTAAGGTGTGCGCCCAAGCATTCAAACGGACGCTGGTGCGAACCCTCGCCCAGTAGCCAGACGTCCAGTTCCTGCAGCACAAAGGGGAAGCGGTAGGCGTCTTCCAGAACTTGTACGTGGGGGGTGGTCCGGTCCGGTGCGGGTGCCCAGGTGACCTCTAACTGATAGTCGAAGCGCTCGGTAGCGCCCGGAATCTGGCCGCTAAACACCTCACTGACCTTGCAATGGGTGAGGGTAGCCCGCAAGGCGCCCGTGTTACGGTCCAACACCGTAACTTTTTCAGCGCCAGGCATTACCGCGTTAACCCAGATCTCGCCAGCACTTTCGTGCATCCCTAAGACACTAAATGCATCACTGTGATCGGCGCGCATCAAGGCTGAAATATCGGTTGAGTTCAACATGTTCTTATTATCCGTTCGTGTATCAGAGCAGTATGTTCATTCAAGCCACTGCACATACATAGGCTATACCCTAAAGAGTCAGTTTGGTTAGCGAAACAAACCGATTACGTAACTATTTCTAGCGACTTCGGCCAGCCCGGTACGACGCCTTATTGCTTATCTTGGTGGGGACGCCACCACCCAGGCTGTCGGCCGCGGCCAATCGCGCCATGGCCTTTCCTGCGTGGGCATGCGTAATGGCCAGGCCGAGCGCGTCGGCGGCGTCGGTGCCGGGTAGGCCACTTAGGCCGAGCAGCCGCTTCACCATCTCCTGAATTTGGGTTTTTTGCGCGCGTCCGTGCCCTGCTACCGCTTGCTTCATTTGCAATGCGGTGTATTCGGCCACCGACAGGTTTTGGGACACCAAAGCGGTAATCAGTGCGCCGCGCGCTTGACCCAGAAGCAGCGTTGACTGCGGGTTGACGTTGACGAACACAATTTCCACCGCTGCGCAGTCCGGTTGGTAGCGCTGCACCACCTCGCCTATGCCGTCAAAAAGCACCTTCAAGCGTGCGGGCAGGGCATGGGTGTCCAGGTGTTGTGTGCTGATGGTGCCGCTTGCCACATAGCTCAGTTGCCCACCGGCCTCATCCACCACGCCAAACCCGGTGGTACGCAGGCCGGGGTCAATTCCAAGTATTCGCATCGGAGGATGATAGCGGTGTGCTTTGGGCCGCCAGTTACCTCTGTCATTGCTCTCGTTGCTGTTGTCGGGGTTGCTCAGTCGCTGCGGTGCAAGAGGCATACCGGGCTCCTCATGGTGGAGCACCACAAATCGTCACCCGGCATGCCCCTTGCACCGCGGGTGTGGGCTGGGCAATATTTTCGGTTCGCAGTCACAGAGCGTTTTGAATGCTCGGTGAACGGGTCTGCTTTAGATGATCTGCACGGCTATGGGGAGTGATTTAGACGGGCTGGAAGAGGCGTTGCAACGATCCGATGTTGGAGCTAGATAGCCCAACCGAGATTCGCGATTCCGGCTCACACGAGAATTGTGTTGGCCAAAAAACCTACAAATTGAAGTACCAGCGCGCCGAGTGAAAAAACACCGGTGCAGCAAAACACAGCGCATCAACCCGGTCCAGCAGCCCGCCTGCACCCGTCACGGCGCGGCCTTGCGCGCCCCAGCTGGGTACGCCTCTGTCGCGTTTCAGGGCCTTCATGACAAAGTGTCCTAGCGATCCAGCCAGGCAGGCAATGAATGAAAACGCAAAGGCAGTGCCCGGCACCCAGGGCGTGATGCCGGCCAGTGCTGCGCCAAAGACACTGGCGGTAATCATTCCCAACCACCAACTGGTCCAGTGAAAGCTGGTGCTGATGGCGGGCGCCACGGGCTCCTTCTGGAGCCAGCGACCGGTCAGGTGTTGGGTCACCATGCAGACCTGCACCACCATCACCAGGAAGAAAACCATAAAGGCGTTGCGATGGTCGTAGCCGGGGAAGTGCAGCATCAAGAGCGCCGGCACATGGCTCATGCCGTAAATGCAGACCATGATGCCCCACTGCAACTTGGCATTGCGTTCCAGAAATCGCAGAGGGTCATTGGCCAGTGCGCTCACCACGGGCAGCGCCAGGAACACAAACACCGGAATGAACACCGCAAACATGTCAAAGTGCTCGGCCCAGACCAGTTGGTATTGCAATGGCAGCACGACAAAAAAGGCCAACACCAAGCTGCGGTGGTCGCCCCGGCGCGTGGGCGAGAGCGTTAGAAATTCACGCAGGGAAAAGAAGGAAACCAGGGCAAACAGGATCAGCGCGATCCGGTTGCCCATCATCCAACCTAGCCAGAACACGCCCACCATCAACCAGCTGGTGCGAATGATGCCGTCAATGCTTTCCAGATTGGCGCGCCGCCTTTCAGCTTCTGCCTCGTTGGGAAATTCTTTGATCGAAAACGCAAAGGCGGTCATGCTGGCCAACAGCAGCAGACCGAACACCAGTACGAAAAGCGCACCTATTTGCTGCGTGGGGGGGAGGTTCTTGAGATAGAAATACATGGGCGAATATGCGGATGTACGGCCTAAACGTCGCGCAGTGCGATGACGGCATTGCGGGCACGTTCCAGAAATGCACGATGGTCCTCGCTCCGCTGCAGTTGCATGGGTGCGCCAAAGGTTACCGAGCAAAGCACCGGCACTGGCACCACCTCGCCTTTGGGAAGCACGTGCTGCACATTGTTGATCCAGGCAGGCACGAGGACGGCCTGCGGAAATTTCAGCGCCAAGTTGTACAGGCCGGCCTTGAAGGCTTGGGGATCACCGGTGTGGCCACGGGTGCCTTCGGGAAACAAAATGATGGAGTCGCCCTTGGACAGTGCGTCGAGCAGCGGCTCCAGCGGGTCTTCATCGGCGGTGCGCTCGCGCGACACGTAAATGACGTTGAAAACCTCTGTGGTTAACCATTGTTTGAAAGGCGTTTTGGTCCAGTAATCGCGCGCGGCAATGGCACGTGTCATGTGACGCAACTCTTTGGGGAGTGCCGCCCAAATCATCACCAGATCGGCATGGCTCTGGTGGTTGGCGAAATAAATTCGTTGCTCAGCCTTGGGTGGGCACCCGTACCATCGCGCTTGCGAGCCGGTAAGAACGCGGATCAAACCCAACAGAAACAACGCCATCAACTTTGCCAACATGGCGGGGATGATACAGAGGGAATGTGAGGGTTTACGCCTTTACTATGGCAGTGCGACGAGTAATTCGAATGGCTGCACGTCCAGGCAGTTTGCCAGCGCGACTAAAACCAGCAAGGTCGGATTGGCCTGTCCCATTTCAATGCGGCTCAGGTACGTCCGATAAATGCCACAGCGATCAGCCAAGGCATCCTGAGTCAAATTCCCGCTCAATCGCAATTCCCGCACATGCTTTCCCACAATGTGTTTGAAATTGGAAATTGACGCAGTCACATGCTAAATATGAGGCTCTATTCATACATTGCAAGTGAAGAATATTCAGCCTCGATATCCCGGGTCCAGGATCAGGGCAATTTGGCGTCAGGAATGCGGCCTGCGATGAC
>CANFNO010000188.1 GCA_947447845.1 Burkholderiales bacterium
AAATGGCGACTTTGGGCTCAACCGCGACTGGCTTCTCAGCCAAGCGCACGCGACCAGTCTCGGTCTTTGTTGCACCTTCAATTTTCCCAGCCTTGAAGCGATTCCAGGCAGTGCGATAACCAATCCGGTTCTCAAGTGCGTATTCTTTTGGCGTTTTTGAAATTAACTATAGGCTACCGCATAAATAGAAAAAATACTATTAATTTTTATAAATTTCTATAAAAATGTTCGACGTTAGTGATACTGGTTTCGTTCATGGCCTTTTTCACGCCGACGCTTTTTCGTCGAAGTATTTCAGGTAGCCGGTGAACTTGAACCGCTTGTTTCGCTTTTGCCCTGTGATTTCCGTGACGTATCCCTCGGTTTCAAGGTTCTTCATAGCGGTGGCTGCGGTGGCGTAAGTGCATGCCAGGTGCTGCTCGGCGGCCCTGATGTCCAGAATTGGATGCACGAACAAGACATCCAGCAATTTGATTTCGTACTGGCCGTATTCACTCGCGCGCCTCATCGCGTCCTCCCGGAATGCAACAATTTTCTGTGCCGTTGAAGACGCCTCATTGCTGACTGCCTCCAGGCCGATCAGGAAGAATTTAATCCAGCCCTCCCAGTCGCCCGTTGTGCGTACGGCCATAAGGTGGTCGTAGTATTCCCGTCGGTTTAGCTTCAGGTAAAGGCTCATGTAAAGTAGCGGCTGCTTCAAGACGCTCCGCTCATGGAGCAACAGGGCCACCAGCAGTCTGCCAACGCGTCCATTACCGTCCAAAAATGGGTGAATAGTTTCAAATTGGGCGTGGATGATTGCGCATTGAATGGTCAGCGGGAGGGATGTTCTGTCGTGCAAAAAAAGCTCCAGGTTCGACAAGGCCTGGTTCATGTCCGGCACGGGCGGTGGCACGAACGTCGCGGTGGCCAGAGTGCATCCTTGCGGACCAATCCAATTCTGCGTTTTGCGAAATTCGCCCGGGTCTTTGTTATCTCCGCGAACTCCGGACATCAGATGGCTGTGCACCTCGCGGATTAAGCGCAGGCACAGAGGCAACGACTTCAGCCGCTCCATGCCGTAGTTCATGGCATTTACGTAGTTCACCACCTCCCCGATGGCCTTGGTCTGGACGCCGGCATGACCCTCCTCCTGGGCTATGACTTCGTCAAGCGTGCAGTCAATCCCCTCGATTTGGGAGCTTAATACGGCTTCCTTCTTCACATACATGGCCACAAATAGGTCCGGGTTCGGAAGCAGGGCCGCTATCCCTGACAATTTGCCGAGTGCCAGGTCAGCGGACGAGAGCAACTGAATCATTGCAGTGTCGAACGATATTGGTGGTGCCGGCGGGACTGCGCCGGGGATAAACGCTAGGTAGCCCGTCCCCTGCTGGACAGTTTTCCCGGCTCTGGAGTTGCAAGAAATCAAAATAAGACTCCTATTTTTGAGCTTTATTATAAAAATGTAGACTATTTTATAATAAGAAGTGTTTTGGGCCTGTTTGTTTCGAGAAATTTCAATAAGCGGCCGGTCGGGCTGCAATTTCAATGACCGCGAAGGCGTTGCATTTGTGGGGTCACGTCTTTCACCACAGAACCATCACAGGCTTGCAAGCCAGCAAAGCAAAACAAAGTGGTCAGGGGGGTAGAGTCACTCTACCCCGGAGCATCCTAACGCTGACCGGCGCTCAAATCACCCACAGCATGCTGGTATGTCGTGGTTGCGTGAGGCGCCTGACGTCTGAGAACGTCATACTTTGAAAATCAGGAACAAAAAGGCCGCTGCATGACCGCCATCTTTGAAGCACCCACTATCAACGTTCAGACATACCGTGGCCGGTCATTTAGCGCCGCAGTCAGGATAACTGCGCTGACTCTGGCATGCTTGATGACTGCGAAGGCGCATGCTGAATGGAACGTACTTACGGTCAACCTCGACAGGACGGTCACCATCTGGGTCGAGTCCTCATCCATCCAACGGCGCGACGATTATGTTTTTGCCTGGGTCATCTACGACCGTGAATATGCGGCAGAGGACGGTGCCATGTCCTCCAAGGCCCTGAACCAGTACGACTGCGCCAACCGCCAGGCCCGCACCTGGCTGCAAAGCATCTATACCAAATCAATGTCGGGCGGCGAGCCCATGCCGCCACGCGGCAATGCGCAGTGCGAGGCGACTGATTCCCTGGAAATCCGTCGGGACGACAATTGCGCCCAGACCTGGAAGCCGGTTTTGTACCGCACGACCGGGGCAGACATTCTGAAGGCGCTGTGCGTGGGGCAAGCGGCTTACGTTAACTAGTAACCGATGGTGGATGCGCGTTGGAGCGTCGTGATCCGTTTCATTACAGATGCATTTGGTCTTTGACAACTAGCGTGGCCGGTCAGCGACAATGATGTTCGCCTAACAGAATGATTGGCGCGCCTCATGCGCTTGCCTGCGGGCTGCTGAATTGCCACGGAGGCGCCGCGCTGGTAATTGACATAGATCGCATCATCGGAGTCACAGCCCAATCGCGTATCAAATACCGGGAGGACTATATCGAGGCTGGCATGGATGCGTGTTTGCCAAAACCTGTGGTTATCTATTGCCGCCGTTTACGCCAGAACACTGGCGACAGTGGCACGTTTAGGTGTTGTGCATGTACTGGCTCATTGTGAGCATATAGCCGCACTAGCAAGTCATGTCCGCGAACTATCACATAGTTCACGACCATGTTGTTTTCGCGGTAGCGTACCGTCTCCCCTGATCGAAAAACAGGCAGATGGCCAAGCACTGTTTCATCGCTTGGGTCTATTTGTTCGGTTTGCATATTTGGCCGGAATCATAGCCGCCGCCTTTCAGCGATCAGACCTGAAGAGGAAGGTACGCTAAAAAAAGAAAACCCAGCCATTTTGAGAGGCTGGGCTTAAAAGGACTTCGCGGTCGTAAATCCACAAAGTCCTCGGAGACACGATAGGTGTACGCAATACGCATGCCAGTAAATTGCACCAAAAAGAAAACCCAGCACAAGGGCTGGGTTTTAACCATCGTCTGATGGCCTGCAAGGGAGAAGGCAGGGCGGCGTTAAATCGCCACACCCAGACTGTGCCTGCACTAGATTAACGCTCGATTAAGGCCGAGCCTTCAATGTGCAAAGCTTTGTATCAGCCTGCCAATGATTGGCACCAGGCAGACATAGCCCATTTGAACTGCTTCACCCTCTTTGAAATGCGCTTACGTGCTGGCTTCAGAAATGCCACGGGCGCACCACGCTGTTTGTCTCCGTAGATGGCGTTTCCATGGGGATGGCGTGGCAACTTCTTCGGTTTTGGGCGGCATCAGTTGCCCAAAAGCTGTCACAAAGCTGAAGCAAAATCTTTACCGAAAGCATGACCCGCATCATGCTAAATCTGTAACAAGGCCTTCACTTTCGGCGTAACGCGCTCGAATTGAACGAAAATGGTGCGCTGAACAAAAGTTTCGCCAATTCACTCCTTTAGGGGATACCGATGTATAGGGAATTGACCTATAGTACGAACTTACTCAAAACGCAGTTGACGGCGAAAATTTGGTGGATTCTTCGGTGATGTGGTGCAAATTGCACTATTTTTATAAATTAAAAGGTCACATCTTGTTGTTTTGTAAGATTTCAGAGGGTTCCTCCGTTGGTGCCCGCCCCGGTTCTAAGTTTCTTTCGAGCCTCAGCTTGGTTTGCCTCACGGTGAGCTTGTTGTTTTCAATCTTGCCCACCGCGCAGGCTCAAACCGCCGCAATGGGTGCGGCTATTGGCGCCGCAATGGGCGGTGCTGATGGTGCAAGTGGTTCTGCTGGATCCACAGGTTCAGATGCTCTGGGTGGTAGTGGTCTGCAAGCTGGAGCCCAACAGGTCGACGCTGCAGGTCAATCACTTGCGAATCCGAAAGACGCTAGTACACCGGCAAATGCGCTTGAAGCTGCGCGTGCAGCTGCTGCCAAGGGCATTACCAAGCAATCCAAATCTGAAGTCGGCACCGATCCTCTAAGTGCTGCCAAAACAAGCACAGCCGCAGTTGGCCACCCACTAGAGAGCACCGAGTTTCAAAGCTTTGTTCGATTGGCCACCGGGAAATCCTTACCCCTGTATGGCTATGACCTGTTTGAGGCCGGCGCATTTGGTTCCGTGCAGGCCTACACCGTGCCATCTGGTTATGTGATGGGGCCAGGGGATGAACTGGTGCTGCAGGTTTATGGTTTGATGGACATTGCCGACCGATTTGTGATCGACCGTGATGGCCGCATCACCTTGCCAAAGGTGGGTCCTTTGACCCTTGCAGGCGTGGCATTTGCGGATGCCGAGAAGACGATCACGGCGCACCTGAACAAGGTCTACCGCAATTTCCAGGTGAGTGTAAGCATGGGTCGTCTGCGCTCGATTGAAGTGTTTGTTGTGGGGCAAGCACGTCACCCCGGCAAACAGGTTGTGAGTTCCCTGTCCACACTCATCAATGCGTTGTTTGAAACCGGTGGCCCCAGCGCCAATGGCTCCATGCGTTCTATTGAGTTGCGTCGTGGCGGTAAAACCATTGCATCTGTCGACCTGTATCAGTTTTTAGCCAAGGGCGACAGCTCAGGGGACGCGCACCTCCTTAGTGGTGACGTTATTTACATCCCGCCGGCAGGACCGCGCTCAGCAGTACTGGGCACCATCAATTCCCCCGCCATTTACGAGCTCAAGTTCAAAGAATCCATCAAAGATGTTCTTTCATTGTCCGGTGGCCTACCAGTGCTGGCCTCACCCCACAGGGCGCAACTTGATCGCGTGAACCCCCAAGAGAAGGTCGCTCGCTTCGTTAAAGATTTTGCATTGGATACGCAGGGTCTCGCCGTGCCACTGGCCGATGGTGATGTACTTACCGTGTTCCCCATCAGCCCCCAGATTGCCAATGCCATCACCTTGCAGGGCAATGGCATAACCCCATTACGTACAACCTTCAAGCCAGGCATGAAAGTGTCCGATGTCCTCAATGATTTGAGCGCTTTGATTCCGGGCAGCTACTGGCTCCAACTCAATCAGGGTGCAGCAAGTGGGTCTTATTCGCGGCCGGAAATCAACCTGCACTATGCAACCATCCAGCGCCTTGATTCGAGCAAGATGCGCACGCGTGTGCTGGCCTTCAACCTTACCAAAGCCGTTGCCAAAGATCCCCAAGAAGACTTGCTTCTGCAAAGCGGGGACGTGCTCACAGTTTACAAGCCGGGTGAGGCGGGTGCTGATACACAGGACAGCGTTTATATAGCGGGTGATATTGTTGGCGGTGCACAGCGTTTTGTGTGGCGTCCGGGCTTTACCGTCAAAGATATTATTCCCAGCGCCCAGTGGCTCGTCGACTACTACGATTACTGGCAACGCCCCGTGGGCAAGAACATCCGCGACGAAATCAATTGGGACTACGCCCAAGTCATACGTCGGGTACCGTCCACCCTGTCTAGCGAAGCCATCACCTTTAACCTGGGTGACGCCGTGCTGCGTGAAGACCCCGCCAGCAACCTTGTACTGCGGCCCGGCGACAAAATCACGCTGTTCTCAACCTCACAAATCGCTGGCCCCGTGGCAAAGCGAATCCGAATGGTCACGGTAAGCGGTGAAGTAGCCGTGCCAGGTGTTTACCAAGCCCTGCCAGGTGAGACGCTGCCCCAAATCATCCGTCGTGCGGGCGGCTTTACTGCGGACTCGTACGTCTATGGGCTGGAGTTCAAGCGCGAGAGCGTGCGTGCAAGCCAGCAAGCTAACTTGGACCGCCTAATCAAGCAGTTCGAAAAACAAATCGAAGCTGACTCTAGCAAGCGTCTGCAAAACGTAACTAGCTCCGACGGTAAGGACACGGCAACTTTGGTGCAAGCCGGACTGCAAGCTGATCAGCTAAGGCTTTCCAACTTGCGCAAACTGCGGGCCTCGGGTCGCATCGCGCTCGGGCTTGATCCACAAAATGCCGTGCTCCAGACATTGCCCTTATTGGCATTGGAAGATGGCGACGAAGTGAATGTGCCGTACGTGCCCGCATTCGTCGGTGCGTTTGGCGCAGTGCATAACGAAAATTCCGTTCTCTGGAAAAGAGGCGTACGCGTTAGTGATGTTATTGACCAAGCCGGCCTTACCAACTACTCAGACGTCTCTGAAC
>CANFNO010000189.1 GCA_947447845.1 Burkholderiales bacterium
AGGCCATCGGTGCACCAAGCGCCTGATCTGTTTGCGCCGCTTGTACCGCTTTATTTTTTAGTCGAGGAATTCTTCATGAACACGCTTGCCATTCACAACCCCGCCACCGGCGCGCTGCTTACCAGTGTGCCCGCCGATGACGCAGCCTCCGTTGCCGTTAAGGCGGCTCGCGCCCGCGCCGCACAACCTGCCTGGGCACAAGTAGCTCTGGCAGACCGCAAGGCCTGCATCGTGCGCTTTCGCGCATCCATAGTTGCCGAGTTGGACGGCCTGGCCGCCACCATGACTTCCGAGACCGGCAAGCCGATCAAGATGTCGCGCAACGAACTCAATGGTTTGCTGGGCCGCATCGACTTTTTCCTGAAAGAAGTGGACGCGCAACTGGCTACCGAAACCGTCTATGACGAAGGCGGCATGACCGAGCAAATCCAGCACACACCGCTCGGTGTGGTGGTCAATATTTCGGCTTGGAACTATCCCTGGTTCGTCGGCGGCAACGTCTATGTGCCCGCACTTTTGACCGGCAACACCGTGCTCTACAAGCCTTCCGAATTTGCCACGCTCACCGGCCTGGCTATGGAGCGTCTGCTGCACGCTGCGGGCATCCCTAAGGATGCGTTTATCTGTGTGGTGGGTGGCGGCGATGTGGGCGTGGCATTGCAGGCGCAAAAGATCGACGGCCTGTTCTTCACCGGCTCTTACGCCACAGGCGCCAAGATCGCGCAGAACCTGGGCCCACGCATGGTCAAGCTGCAGCTGGAGCTTGGCGGCAAAGACCCGACCTATGTTTGCGAAGACGCCAATGTGCAGGTGGCCGCCGAGTCGCTCGCCGATGGCGCCATGTACAACACGGGCCAAAGCTGCTGCTCGGTGGAGCGCGTGTACGTGCACGAGAGCATTTACGACGCCTTTGTCGAAGCCTTTGTGAACACGGTCAAAACCTTCAAGGTGGGCGACCCGGCCAGTGAGGACACCTACATCGGCGCCATAACCCGCGCCCCGCAACTCGCCGTGCTCGACGCACAGGTAGAAGACGCCAAGGCCAAGGGCGCAACGTTGCTGGTGGGCGGTGCGCGCATCGCTGGCAGTGGCAGCTTCTATGCGCCCACCGTGTTCTCCAACGTCAACCACAGCATGGAGTTGATGCGCGAGGAAAGCTTCGGCCCGATCATCGGGATCCAGAAAGTTTCTGGCGATGCCGAGGCTGTTCAATTGATGAACGACACGCGCTACGGCCTGACCGCCGGTGTCTTCACGCCCGATGCTGCGCGTGCCAAAGCCGTCCTGTCGCAGGTGAATGCAGGCACCGTGTACTGGAACTGCTGTGACCGCGTCAGCCCGCGCCTGCCCTGGAGTGGGCACGGCGACTCCGGCGTCGGCCTGACCCTGTCCACCTACGGCATAGCTACCTTTACCCGGCCCAAGGCCTGGCATTTGCGCGCCGTCTAATTCCATGTCACAGCGTCTTGCAGGCCACAGTGCCTTGATATCCGGCGGCGCCTCGGGTTGCGGCGCCGCTGCAGCCCGACTGTTTGCGGCCGAGGGTGCGCGCGTCACCATCGTCGACCGCCAAGCCGACCTCGCCGCGGCGCTGGCCGCCGAGTTGCAGGCGGCGGGCTTGCAGGCCACGTTTGCTGTGGCCGATGTTTCAAAGCGCGATCAGGTGGAGGCTGCGGTGGCCCATGCCAGTGCCACCTTTGGCGCGCCCACCGTGCTCTTCAACCATGCCGGCACAATTGTGGTGAAGCCTTTTCTGGAAACCACCGATGAGGAATACGACAGCCTCATGGACATCAACGTGCGCTCCATGTTCTTGATGACGCGCGCCGTGTTGCCCGGCATGCTGGCCGCGGGGGGCGGGCGCATTGTCTGCACCTCGTCCATCTCGGCGGTGGCGGCCACGCCGATGGAGGTGCTCTACAACCTGACCAAGGGCGCGGTGCACATGTTTGCCCGCGCCATTGCGGTGGAGTTTCGGGATCGCAATATCCGCTGCAACGCCGTCTGCCCAGGTTTTATCGAAACCCCGCACGGTTTGCGCGAAGTGGAAGCCTTAACGCGCTATGGCGTGGACGCCAGCGAGGCCGCGATACGCGCCATGCAGGGCCGCATGTGCCGCCCCGAAGAAGTGGCCAGCGCCGCGCTGTTTTTGGCAAGCGATGACGCCAGCTTCGTCAATGGCACGCATCTGTTTGTCGACAACGGCTTCACGGCAATTTAAGGAGTTAGCTATGCCATTTGAAAAAGGCGGCCTGTGGCGCAACTGGGTTGGCAACCAAACCTGTGTGGCCCGCTACAAAAGCGCACCGACGACCGAAGAGCAGGTGTGCCAGATCGTGGCCGAGGCCGATGCGCTGGATTTGAATGTGCGCGTGGCCGGTTCGGGCCACAGCTTCACGCCGGTGGTGGGCACCGGTGGCCTGCTGCTGTCGCTGGCTGACCTGCGTGGCGTGCGCGCGGCGGACATGGACAAAAAGCAGGTGCGCGTGGCAGCGGGCACGCGCATTCACGACCTGGCAATTGAACTCAAGAGCCGTGGCCTGTCTCTGGTGAACCAAGGCGATATCGATTCACAAGCGGTGGCCGGTGCCTTTACCACCGGCACCCATGGCACCGGCATCACGCTGGGGTGTCTGGCCACTGCGATACGCGGCTTGCGTTTGGTGCAGCCGGACGGCAGTGTGTTGGTGGTCGATGGTTCTGACCAAGAGATGCTGCACGCGGCGCAGGTGTCGGTCGGTACGCTGGGCGTGATCTCGGAGCTGACCTTGCAGGTGACCGACGCCTACAAACTGCACGAGCACCTGTGGCGCGATGATTTTGAGACCTGCATGGAGCGCCACGACGAGCTGGCCGCGACGCACCGCCACTTCGGTTTCTTCTGGTGCCCCACGCCCGCCAGCCGCCACCTCTATTGCCTGGCCGACACGGCTGACGCGCCGCGCACCACCACCAAGAAACTGGCCGATGTGTGCGAGATGAAGGTGATCGACATCACCGCGGCGCCCGATCAGCCCGACCTGCACACGCCCTTCGAGAAGATCGCGTATTCCAGCGACATCTACCCGATTGAATACATCCCCAACTTTGTGGAATTGGAATATGCCGTGCCGTTGCAGCATGGCAAGGAGGCGGTGCGCGCCGTGCGCGAACTGATGCTCACCAAACACACCAACGCGCTGTTTCCTATCGAGTACCGCTTCACCGGCGGCGACCCTGCCTGGATCAGTCCCTTCCACTTTCAGGACAGCATCACGCTCTCGGTGTCGGGCCAGCCCGGCGTGGACTACTGGGATTTCCTACGCGATGTGGATGCCATCCTGCGCCGATTCAAGTCGCGCCCGCACTGGGGCAAGATGCACTTTCTCGATACCGACGACGTCACCGCGCTCTATCCCCGCGCGAATGACTTCCGCGCCCTGCGCCGCAAGCTCGACCCGCGTGGCCGCTTCCTGAACGACCATGTGCGGGCTCTATTGGGTTAGCGGTACATTTATTCACACAGTCAGCGTGGGGCGAATTCCGCTTGGACAATAGCGCTGCGGCGCGAACCATGGTGGTTCTCGCAACCAGTCCGGCGGGTTTGAGCGTGGCCCTCCGGACGTCCAAATAACACTTATCGAAGGAGATATTTATGGCAAGCAACAATGCAAAGTGGTCGGCGGAATTTTTGGGTACGTTCTGGTTGACGTTGGGCGGCTGCGGTAGTGCGGTTCTGGCAGCGGCGTTTCCGGGTGTGGGTATTGGTTTGCTCGGCGTATCGCTGGCGTTTGGCCTGACGGTGGTGACCGGTGCCTATGCGTTCGGTCCCATTTCCGGCGGGCACTTTAACCCGGCCGTCTCCATCGGTTTGGTTGTGGGCAAGCGTTTTTCTGCAGCCGATCTTCCGGGCTACATCATTGCGCAGGTGTTGGGTGCTATTGCTGCGGCAGGCCTGCTGTATCTGATCGTTTCCGGCAAGGCCGGATTCCAGGGCGTGGGCGGTTTTGCCAGCAACGGTTATGGCGCCAATTCACCCGGCGGCTTCAGCATGATGTCGGTGCTGCTGACTGAAGTGGCCATGACGGCGATCTTCCTGATCGTCATCTTGGGTGCGACTGCCAAACGGGCAGCAGGCGGATTTGGTGGCTTGGCCATCGGCCTGTGCCTGACCTTGATTCACCTGGTGTCCATCCCGGTTTCCAACACTTCGGTCAATCCCGCTCGCAGCACCGGCCCGGCGTTGTTTGCACAGACTGGAGCGATGGGTGATCTGTGGCTGTTCTGGGTTGCCCCGATTGTGGGTGCCGTTCTGGGCGCGCTGATTTACAACGTGCTGCTGGCCGAAGAGTCTTAGGCTCTGGCGCCTTCGGGCGCATTCGGTTGCCTGAAAAGTCGCAACGAAGCCCTCATTTGAGCTTCGTTGCGTAATGTCAATTCGTTTCGTTTTTCCATGCCTAGACTGAGAGAGTGACCGCTTCCACGTTGCTGCTCTACATCAGTCTTTTTCTGGGCTCGCAAGTCCTGCTGGGGTTGGCTTTTACTTTGCTCCGTAAGCGCGCCAGCGCACCGACAGCCGGGCCTGAAGTCAGTGTGCAGCAACCCCAGCGCTCATCAGCGGCCTGGAGTGGTTTGCGCGCCTTTCGGGTGGCACGCCGCACCTATGAAGATGCCGCGCAGACCCAATGCTCGTTCTATCTGGAGCCTGTCGATGGGCTGGCGCTGCCAGACTTCAAGCCGGGGCAATTTCTCACTTTCAGTCTGCAGCTTCCCGCAGCACCCGGCACTGTGGCACGCACGATCACGCGCTGCTATTCACTCTCCGACAGCCCCGCGCCCGACCGCTACCGGGTCACCATCAAGCGGGTGGTGGCACCTGCAGAGCCAGCGGGTGTTCCTGACGGCGCATCATCCAGTTTTTTCCATGACCATGTGCATACCGGTATCACGCTGCAAGTGCGAGCACCCTCCGGACATTTCTATCTGGATACCGAGGGCCTCACGCCCGTGGTGCTGATTGCCGGAGGTATTGGCATCACGCCCATGATGAGCATGCTGCGTTGGTGCGCACAACACCAGCCACAGCGCGTGGTGCACCTCTACTACGGCGTGCGCAACAGTGCCGAGCAGGCCTACAAGGCGGTGCTGGAGGACATGGCAGTCAAGTTGCCGCAACTTCGGCTGCATGTGGTTTACAGCAAGCCGTTGGCGACAGACCGTGAAGGGGCGGACTATCAGCACCCGGGTCGCGTGGATTTACCCCTTCTGAAGCAGACCCTGCCGCATGGCGTGCATCAGTTTTACATCTGTGGTCCGACGGCCATGATGGAGAGTCTGGTGCCTGGCCTTGAGGCGTGGGGCATTGCCAGCACGGACATTCATTTCGAAGCCTTTGGACCCGCCAGCGTGCGCTCGCCAAAGGGCGCTGCCAAAGTGCAGGGTGATGATGCGGGCCTGCCTGTCTCCGTTCATTTCCAGCGCAGCGGCAGAACGTTGAACTGGACTGGCAAGGAGGGCAATCTGCTCGACTTTGCCGAGGCCCATGGCATACAAGTGGAGTCCGGTTGTCGCTCCGGTAGCTGCGGCAGTTGCCTTAGCACCTTGGTAAGCGGCGCGGTGGACTATGACAACCCACCTGACTTCGACCTGGCACCAGGGCAATGCCTGTTGTGCGTGGGCAAGCCGCGTGAGGCACTGGCGCTCGACGCCTGACTGCGATGCGACCCAAGCTTTTCACCCGCGAGATCATTCCCTTCACGCTGTCGTTTACCGTGCTGGCGGTGGTGGCACTCCTGCTCGATAGCCTGTTGCACTACTACACCCTGGTGTGGATTGGGCGCTATCTGGGCATTGTGGGCACAGTCATGATTCTGGCCTCCGTACGTTACTCACTGCGCAAACGCAAAATCATCTCCAGCGGCAATCCGATCTCGCTGTTGCGACAGCATGAATATCTGGCCTGGACCGGATCCCTGCTGGTCCTGGTTCATGCCGGTATTCACTTCAATTCCATTCTGGGTTGGCTGGCGGTGTGGGCCATGCTGATCAATATCGGAAGCGGTTTGGCCGGCAAGTTCTTGTTGGACCGCGCCCGCAAGCGCATGCTCGAAGCCCGTCAGACTATGTTGCGCCAGGG
>CANFNO010000190.1 GCA_947447845.1 Burkholderiales bacterium
CCGAACTGCACCTGCGCATTGGCCGCGCGCTGTGGCGCCAGGTCGAGGGCCAGGATTTGGACAAGCAGGTGTTTGGCATCGTGGACCAGCTCAACCAGGCCACCGCGCTGCTCAGCGACGCGGACGAACGCCTGGCCATTGCCGGCCTGAATCTGCGCGCCGGCTTGCGCGCCAAGGCCTCCATGGCCTACCAGGCGGCGGCCAATTATTTCAACGCGGGCATCGCTCTGCTACCCGCTCAGGCTTGGGCGCGGCACTACGACCTGAGCTGGGATTTGCACATGAACCTGGTGGAGTGCGAGTCGGTGCTCAACCTGGATGCACCCTTTGCACAGCATTTGGCAACGTTGTTGACGCACGTGCAACGCCCCGAGCAGCGCACCCTGATTCGGGTGCGCCAGACCATTCAGCTCTGCCAATCGAGCCAGATGATGGAAGGTCTGGCGGTCGGCCGGCTCGCGCTGGCCGAAGCCGGGCTGAACATTCCACCGCTGGAAGACACCGCTGGGTTAAACGCCGCCTTCAATCGGGAGCTGGATCACTTCTGGCAAGTGGTGGGCCAGCGCCCCTTGGGCGAAGTGTTGTACGCGTTACCCATAGCCACCGACAGCCAAACCGAAAATCTGCTGCGCCTGATTGCCTCCATGAGCGACGCGGCCACCATCCTGAGCGAGCCTTTCCTGTCCATGATCGCGGTGTTGGGCGCTAACCGTTCGCTGGCCTATGGCAACACGGTGCTGTCGCCCATGGTGTACACCTTGCTGGGCCAGGCCTTGGTCTCCAAGCTGCGCGATTATGACCATGCCAACCAGCTGGCCCAGGTGGCGATTCGCCTGTCCGATGAAAAGCTCAAAGACCTGTGGTCCTTTGGGCGCGCCCGAGTCCACCAGTTCTGGTTTGTGCTGCACTGGTCGCGCCATTACGAGTGCGACCACCAGGAGCTGGAAGAAGCGTATCGCGTTACGCAGCGCGGCCACGACCCGATTTTTGGCGCCTACATGCTGGCCACCACGGCCATCATGCATTACACGCTGGGCCGCAACCTGGAGGATGTGTTGGTTGCGCACCAGCGCGTGGTGGAGCACTGCAAACCCTACCCTATGGAAGTCGTGGTGGCCTTTACCCAGCCCTACGCGGCGGCGGCGGCGGCCTTGCGTGGCGAGACGCAAAACCTGACCACCATGACTGGTGCACACATGGACGAAGCGGCCTATGTGCAAGGCTTTGCCTCCATCCCGATGGTGATGGGCATGCTGCGGGGTGCCCAGATTCCGCTCTACGGCTTGGCGGGCGAATACGAGAAAACCCTGGAGCTTGCGGCTGACCGTAATCTGGAACTCTCGCCTCCGTTTCGTCAGCATGTGGCGGTGAGCTTTTGGCGTGGCATTGCCGCCGCGCGGCTGGCCTGCGGCGCGCAGGCTGAACGGCGTACGCAACTGCTGGCCTTGCTACAGGAAAGCGAAGACTTTCTGAGTGCGGTGGCCGAACGCGGTTCACCGGTCAACGTGCAGCACAAGATTTGGATGCTGCGTGCCGAACATGCGCGCGCCGAGGGCCGCACCGGCGAAGTCGCCGACGCCATGCAGCGGGCCGCCAATGCGGCACAGCAACACGGCTTTGTTTTGGCGCAGAGTTATTGCCTTGAAAGCCTGGGTCTGTGGCTGCTGGAAAGCCAGGGTGACCACGCCCTGGCAGTGCAATGCCTGCAAGAAGCTGCGCAAGGCTATCGGCGCGTGCAGGCCACGGTCCTGCAGCGCCGGGTTGAGGCACGACTGCACAGTGAGAGTGACGAGCCGAGCACCCGCCCCAGCGCGGTGGTCCCAAGTTCATCGGACCTGGATGGCCTGGACGCCATCGACATGCTGGCCATTTTGCGCGCCATGCAAACCATCAGCAGCCATGTGGACAAGGCGACCCTGATGTCGCGGTTGCTGAAAATCATTGCCGATGTATCGGGCGCACAGCAGGCCTGTATCGTGCACGCCCGCGAGGACGATTTGCAGACCGAGGTGGTGCTGGGCATGGCCTCAAGTCAGGAAGCCATGCCGCAAAGTGTGCTGCGTTATGTGCTGAATTCGGGGGAAGCCGTTGCCATCAACGCCACCACTCACCACGCGTTTGCTTCGGACCCCTACTTTGCCCGCAAGCTGCCTGCGGCCGTGGTGTGCCTGCCGATTGGTCTTCGCAATCCGATCAGCCGGGCGCTTTATCTGGAGCACAGTCTGCTGGGCGACGTGTTTTCTGAGCAGCGTCGCAAGGTGTTGAAGTGGCTTACGGCGCAGGCCGCCATCTCCATTGAAAACGCCGAGTTGTATGGCAACCTGGAACAGCAGGTGGCCGAGCGCACCAAGCTCTTGCAGCAGCAACAACTGGAACTGCAGCAGGCCAAGGAGCACGCTGAAGAAGCCACGCGCGGAAAGTCTGAATTTCTGGCCAATATGAGTCACGAAATCCGCACCCCCATGAACGCCATCATCGGGCTCTCCCATCTGGCGCTAAAGAAAGAAACCGATGCACGCCAGCGCGACTACATCACCAAGATCCGGCAAAGCGGACAGCATCTGCTGGGCATCCTGAACGACATCCTGGACTTCTCCAAGGTCGAGGCGGGCCGCCTGGACATTGAAATCATTCCCTTTGAACTCGACACCGTGTTTGAAACCATCGCCAGCATCTCTGCGGAAAAGGCCAATGCCAAAGGCCTCGAACTGATCTGGCATGTAGCCCCCGACGTGCCGCAGGGTCTGATTGGGGACCCATTGCGGCTGGGTCAAATATTGATCAACTACACCACCAACGCTTTCAAGTTCACCGACAAGGGGGAGGTCGGTATTGCGGTGACGGTGGACTCCAGGGACACCAGCACTGCCACGCTGCGCTTTGAAGTGCATGACACCGGCATTGGCTTGTCCCCTGAGCAAATTGAGCGACTTTTCAACAGCTTTTCACAGGCCGACAGTTCTACAACTCGAAGATACGGCGGCACGGGTCTGGGACTGGCCATCAGCAAACGTCTGGCGGGTCTGATGGGGGGTGAAGTCGGCGTGCGCAGCACGCTGGGCCAGGGTTCTACCTTTTGGTTCACGGCGAACCTGGGCCTCGGTGCCACCAGCACGCGGCGCGTGCTGGCTGCGGATTTGCACAACAAACGCGTCTTGGTGGTGGACGACAACGCCAATGCAGCAGCGGTGCTGTGCGAGCAGTTACTTGCGTTGGGGTGCATGGCGTACGGCCTGGTGTCCGGGCACGCTGCGCTGGACGAATTGCGCCGCGCCGCGATTGCCTGCGAGCCCTATGACGTAGTGATGACCGACTGGCAGATGCCCGAATTGGATGGTCTTGAATTGATTGAACGCATCAATGCTTCAGGCATATCACCCTTGCCAAAGAAGGTGCTGGTCACGGCCTTCGGCCGCGAAGCAGTAGACAAAAAAGCCGAGGAATCAGGCGTTGCGCAGATATTGCTCAAACCCGTCAGCAACTCTTTGCTTTACGACTCGCTGATGAATCTATTTGGGGTTGAAATTCAGGCCCCGCAAAGAGTGCAATTGCAAAGCGATGTGATTGCCGCCGAAATACTCAACCCCCTGCGCGGTGCACGCATCCTGCTGGTGGAAGACAACGAGATAAACCAGCAGGTGGCTATGGAGATGCTGGAGTCCGAGAACTTCCTGATAGACCTGGCTGCCAACGGGTTGCAAGCCATTGAAAAGGTCAACAGCGCACGGCTGGAAAATCAGCCCTACGACCTGGTGCTGATGGACATGCAAATGCCGGTGATGGACGGTGTGACCGCATCGAGCCAGATTCGCCGTGATGCCGCCAATGCCACGACACCCATTGTCGCAATGACGGCCAATGCGCAGGATGCTGACCGTCAGCTGTGCCTGAATGCCGGAATGAATGATTTTGTAACCAAACCCATAGAGCCAAAGGACCTTTGGGCGGCTCTGGGTAAATGGATCAAACCCCGCGAGGGCTTGGGACAGGTGCACAAGGTTACCGAGCACAAACCTGCCGTGGAGAGCGGCGTTTTGCAGGCGCTCGGGGGCGTCGCGGGAATGGACGCCAAGACAGGACTCAGCCGATCTTCCGGCAATGCCGATCTCTACGTCCAAATGCTCAAGCGATTTGTCAAAAGCCAGGAGCACACCGGCACAGACCTTCACCGGATGGTCAACGGGGGCGACATGGCAACCGCAGAGCGAATCGCCCACACCTTGCGCGGTGTGGCGGGAAACCTCGGGGTGACCGGATTGCAGGAAGACGCGCAAAGACTGGAGTCTGCGCTGCGCCATTCGAGCCCCATGATTGAAATTCTGGCGCTGGTGGATGTCGTTGCGGCCAGCCTGGGTTCGGTGCGGGACGCACTCCAGGAAGCACTCGGCTTGGGCACAGACCCGGCACCTGAAATGGACGCGAAAGAATCCGCTCAGGTGCTGGATTCCTTGCGCAACTATCTGGACCTGGACGACGCGCAGGCGATCGATGCACTTAGAAAATTGGAGCCCGTGTTGCGCCGTGTGATGGGTGAAAACCCGTTCCGCGATTTCGAAGCAGCGGTCGGTAGTTTTGAGTTTGAAGAAGCGCAGGCCCTGTTGCGCAGCAGCGGCGCGCTTAGTGCGCTGTCCGGCGAGTTGTGAGGTAGCCGGTACTTCTGGCAACCTGAACACCCAAGCAGTCATACCCGGGCGATTGTTGCCCCGGTCTACTTTTGGGTTGTTCACAGTTCCTATAGTTTGTGTTCACCGGGGGTTTACCCCTTCTGGCTATACTGGATTGGTCGGGTTGCGCAAGGTCTTTTGCAACCACTCACTATTTTCCTAATCCGGGGCTGCCAAGCCCCGGTTTCATTCTCTAAGGGTTCAATATGCATGCATTGAAAAATGCTTTGGTGTCCGTATGGCATCGCGCAGACGCTGGTCTGTTGCTTTTGGGTGCAGCTGGCTTGCTTGCAGCCTGTGGCCAGTCGGCGCCGCCGCCCGCAGCCGCCGCCGGCCAGGCACCCCCGCCAGCCCAGGTGGGCGTGGTGACGGTGGCGAGCAGCACCGTGGGGTTGGTGACTGAATTGCCAGGCCGCACCGAGGCCTCGCGCGTGGCCCAAGTGCGGGCCCGTGTAGCCGGTATTTTGCAAAGCAGACAGTTCACCGAAGGCTCCGAGGTCCGGGCCAATCAAACCTTGTTCCAGATCGACGCGGCCCCCTACAAAGCTGTATTGGCAAGCACCCAGGCCGCACTGGCCAAGGCTGAAGCCAATCTGACCTCGGCCCAGGCCCAGGCCGAGCGCTACAAACCACTGGCGGCAGCCCACGCCATCAGCGAACAGGACCTGATCGTGGCAGTAGCTGCGCAAAAGCTGGCGGAAGCGGATGTTGCTGCGGCCAAGGCAGCCATTCAGTCCGCGCAAATCAATGTGGGTTATGCGACCGTCACCACGCCCATCTCCGGGCGCATTGGCCGCGCGCTGGTGACCGAAGGTGCGCTGGTCGGGCAGGGCGAGGCTACGCAGTTGGCGCTGGTGCAGCAGATCAACCCGATGTACATCAACTTCACGCAGCCGGTGGCCGATGTGCTGCGCCTGCGCGCGGCCATTGCCAATGGCACGTTGAAGACTGCGGGCGGTGCAGAGTCTGCCCAGGTTCGCATCGTGCTGGATGACGGCAGCGTCTATCCGATGCCCGGCAAGCTCTTGTTTAGCGACCTGAGTGTGGACCCGACCTCGGGTCAGATCACCTTGCGCGCCGAAGTCCCCAACCCCAAAGGCGTGTTGCTGCCCGGCATGTATGTGCGCGCGCAGTTGCAACAGGCCGCTGTTGGTGGCGCTTTTCTGTTGCCGCAACAAGCGGTGCAACGCACCCAACAAGGCGATAGCGTCAAGGTTGTGGGAGCTGACGGCATGGTGGAGACCCGGTCGATCAAGGTGGGTAATGGCAAAGATGGCCAGTGGGTCGTGCTCTCCGGCTTGAAGGATGGCGAACAGGTGGTGGTGGATGGCTTCCAGAAGATGATGGGCAAAGCCCCGGTCAAGCCTGTGCCCTGGACGCCAGGCGGTGCAGCACCCGCAGCACCTGCAACTGCCGCAAGTGCCCCC
>CANFNO010000191.1 GCA_947447845.1 Burkholderiales bacterium
CTTGTAGACGGGGCGCACACCCAATGCGCGGCGTTTCTCGCGTATGGCTTTATCGGTCGTCTTGAACTGGCGTGCCAGACGGCGATCCGAAAAGCCCTTTTGCTTGAGGCTACGCAGCGTGGCGGCATCGATCTTGTCCAACGTGCTGCCGCTGGCGGGTTGCGGCAGGCGTTCGATTTCCAGTTCGATCTTCACGATCTGCTCGATCTGCACCAGGAACCAGCGGTCGATTTTCGTCAAGGCAAAAACTTCTTCAACACTCATGCCCTGTGCAAAGGCGTCGCCCACGTACCAGATGCGCTCGGGGCCGGGTTCGCCCAGCTCTTTTTCCAGCACTTCGCGGTCCTGAGTTTTCTCGTTCATGCCGTCCACGCCGACTTCCAGACCGCGCAGGGCTTTCTGGAAGGATTCCTGGAAGGTGCGGCCCATGGCCATGACCTCGCCTACCGATTTCATCTGAGTCGTCAGGCGGCTGTCCGCAGCCGGGAATTTCTCGAAGGCAAAACGCGGAATCTTGGTGACCACGTAATCGATGCTGGGCTCGAAGCTGGCCGGGGTCAGTCCACCGGTGATGTCGTTGCGCAGCTCGTCCAGGGTAAAGCCCACGGCCAGCTTGGCCGCCACCTTGGCGATGGGAAAACCGGTGGCCTTGGAGGCCAGTGCGGAGGAACGCGACACGCGCGGATTCATCTCGATCACCACCATACGGCCATCAACCGGATTGATGGAGAACTGCACATTCGAGCCTCCAGTGTCCACGCCGATTTCGCGCAATACAGCCAACGACGCGTTACGCAGAATTTGGTATTCCTTGTCGGTCAGGGTTTGGGCTGGTGCCACGGTGATGGAGTCACCGGTGTGCACGCCCATGGGGTCCAGGTTTTCGATGGAGCAGACGATGATGCAGTTGTCCGCCTTGTCGCGCACCACTTCCATTTCGTACTCTTTCCAACCCAGCAGAGACTCTTCAATCAGCAGTTCGTTGGTGGGCGAAGCTTCCAGACCGCGCTTGCAAATGGTTTCAAACTCTTCCGAGTTATAGGCGATGCCACCGCCAGTGCCGCCAAGCGTGAAGCTGGGACGGATCACCGTGGGGAAACCCAGGGTCTTCTGCACATCCCAGGCGTCCTGCATGCTGTGCGCAATGCCGGAACGGGCCGAACCCAGACCGATCTTGGTCATGGCGTCCTTAAACTTCAAGCGGTCTTCGGCCTTGTCGATAGCTTCAGGCGAGGCGCCGATCAGTTCAACCTTATATTTCTCCAACACGCCGTTGTGCCACAGGTCGAGTGCGCAGTTCAATGCGGTCTGGCCACCCATGGTCGGCAGGATGGCGTCGGGACGCTCCTTGGCGATGATCTTCTCCACCGTCTGCCAGGTGATCGGCTCAATGTAGGTGACGTCGGCCGTGGCCGGGTCGGTCATGATGGTGGCCGGGTTGCTGTTGATCAGGATGACCTTGTAGCCCTCCTCACGCAGCGCCTTGCAGGCCTGCACGCCGGAGTAGTCGAACTCGCAAGCCTGGCCAATGATGATGGGGCCGGCGCCGATGATTAGGATGCTTTGGATGTCAGTACGTTTTGGCATTTTTTATCTTGTAGGTCTTCTTTAGTTCAGGCTTGCAGTGGCTAGCTTTGTTCCAAACCAGAGGAACAATCCCCCCACGCCACTGGAGAGGCTGGCGCTTAGGCGTTTGCGGGCGCGAAAGGCAGCCGCCAGACGCGCGCCCAGAAAAATCAAGGCGGAGAGATACAGTGCACTAAACACCATGATGATGGCGCTCAGAATCAGGAATGGAACTGCAGGCGTCTCGTAGGTGGGGTCAATGAACTGCACGAAGAAAGACAGCAGAAACAAAATTGCCTTAGGGTTCAGCAGGCTGATAACCAGTGCGCGCTTGAACGGCTGCTGCATATTGGCGGGAGCTTCTGTGACCGATGCGCTTTCCACCAACTTGCCCTTCCACTTGTTGATCGCTGCCCAAATCAAGTTGACACCCACCCAGGCCAGATAGGCGGCCCCCAGATACTTCACCACAAGAAACAAGGACGGATTGGAACGCAGCAGGCTGGCTGCACCCAGAGCCGTCAGCAGAAGCAGAATGGTGTCGCCCAGAAACACGCCAAAGGCGCCCTGATACCCCGCCCTGACACCGCGCGCTGTAGCAACAGAGAGCACATAGAGCGAATTCGGGCCGGGCAACAGAATGATGCCGAAGGCGCCTATTACATAGGTCCACAAGTCCGTGACCCCGTAAAAACTCATGCGCGTGCCTCCATCAAGCCCACGAAGCGGTCAAACAGGTAACCGATATCTTGCGGGCCAGGCGAGGCTTCCGGGTGACCCTGAAAACAGAACGCGGGTTTGTCCGTGCGTTCCAGACCTTGTAGTGTGTTGTCGAACAGGCTGATATGGGTGGGGCGCAAAGTGGCGGGCAGCGTCTTCTCGTCTACCGCGAAACCGTGGTTCTGGCTGGTAATCGACACACGCCCACTGTCCAGGTCTTTGACCGGATGGTTGGCGCCGTGGTGGCCGAACTTCATCTTAAAAGTCTTGGCACCGGAGGCCAGTGCCATGATCTGGTGTCCCAGGCAAATACCGAAGGTAGGGATACCGGTTTCGATCAGTTCCTTGGTGGCGGCGATGGCGTAGTCGCAGGGCTCCGGATCACCGGGGCCGTTGCTCAGGAAGATGCCGTCCGGCTTGTGCGCCAGGGCCTCGGCAGCAGAGGTCTGCGCCGGCAACACAGTAACCTTGCATCCACGCTGGGCCAACATGCGCAGAATGTTCTTCTTCACGCCAAAGTCAAAGGCAACGACGTGGAACTTGGCTTCGGTTTGTTGGCCGTAACCCTGGCCCAACACCCATTCGGTCTCGGTCCAGCCATACGACTTGTCGCTGGAAACAACCTTGGCCAGATCCAGGCCGGACATGCTGGGTGCAGCCTTGGCTGCGGCCACAGCGCGTTCGACGGCGGCGATGGTGACTTTTTCTCCCGCGGCCAACGCCAGAATGCAACCATTTTGTGCTCCCTGCGTCCGCAATTGGCGGGTCAGTTGGCGGGTGTCGATGTTGGCAATAGCCACTGTGCCCTGGTCCACCAGGTACTCGCTCAGCGTTTGGCTGAGGCGGAAATTGGAGGCAATCTGTGGCAGGTCCTTGATGATGAGGCCTGCGGCCTGCACCTTGTCAGACTCGATGTCTTCGAGGTTGACACCGTAGTTGCCGATGTGGGGATACGTGAGCGTGACGATCTGCTGACAATAGCTGGGGTCGGTCAGGATTTCCTGGTAGCCGGTCATGGACGTGTTGAACACGACTTCGCCGACGGTGGAACCGACGGCTCCGATGGAATTGCCAACATAGACTGTGCCGTCTGCGAGCGCCAATATGGCGGGTGGGGAGGTTCCCTTGAGAGACAAAAGCACTGGTTACTCCGAATGGGTTACGGTTGGTCCCAAACGCGCTCAAGAAGGCTCTTGGCGGATGCTTTTGAGTGGGGAAGTTTCAGAGTTGCGCTTGGGACAGCTGTTTTCTGGAAAGCCACTGATTATAGCGGAGGGTAGGTACTTACCCGAGAATTGATCTCCGTAAATTTACAGCCTTGCAACCTTGAAATTCATTTACTCAGCGGGCGGGCAATGTGGCTGAGACTTGCGTCCTCAAGGTGGGGCACTGCAATTCGGTGGTCAGCCACTGGCAAGACGCCCATGTGCAGATTTCTGAGGTCTAAAGCGAACTCGCATGCAAACAGATGGCCGCTGCTGCCGCCACATTGAGCGACTCCTCTCCCCCTGGTTGCCCGATGCGGGCAAAAAAGGATGCACGAGCCATCAGTTCAGTCCCAACGCCCTGCCCTTCATGTCCCATCACCCATGCACAGGGGCGTGGCAGCTTCAAATTTTGAATCAGTTCACCCTGATGCGAACTGGTCACCACCAGAGGGACAGCAAGCGTCTGGATATCTTCAAGGCTCAGACCTTCGGAAAGGTGCAAACCGAAGTGCGCCCCCATACCGGCGCGCAACACTTTGGGACTCCACAGAGCAGCCGTCCCCGTAAGCGCCAGCACTTGGCGAAAACCAAAGGCGCCCGCACTTCGCAGGATGGAGCCGACATTGCCGGCATCTTGCACCCGGTCCAGGATGAGGCTCGCGGCATGGGGTTGAATTCCCGTGGCGACCGGCAGTTCCAGCACAAAACCGACGCTAGCCGGGGACTCTAAGGCGCTGATGCCTTTGAACAAGGCATCGGGCACGATGACCTTTTTCCCCTCTGCCTTCGCAATGGGGCCATGTGCCTGCGACCAGAAAGTTTCAGAGTACACCGCCACGGTGGGTTGGAGGCCGCGTTGCAGGGCAGCACCGCACAAATGGTCGCCCTCGATCCAGAAACGCCCGGCCTTGCGGTATGCAGAGTTGTCCTGTGCAAGCTTGCGCAACTCCTTCAGCAGCGGGTTGTCGCGCGAGGTAACAATAACCGGATCAGACATAACTCGCCCTCACGCTAACACCTGCGCCACCGGGGCGAAGGTTTTGCGGTGTTCCGGACACGCGCCATGGGCACGCAACGCGGCCAAATGTTCGGCTGTGCCATAGCCTTTGTGGCCGGCAAAACCATATTGCGGATAGCGTTGATCGAGCTCCAGACACCAGCGGTCGCGCGTTACTTTGGCCAGAATCGAGGCAGCGGAAATGGCGGCCACTGTGGCGTCACCGCGCACAATGGCCTCGGCACGCACATCCAGCACGGGTAGTCGGTTGCCGTCTACCAGCACCTTGTGCGGCTTCAGGCGCAAGCCGTCCACAGCACGACGCATCGCCAAGAGTGTGGCTTGCAGAATGTTGAGCCGGTCTATCTCTTCAACGCTTGCCTGGGCTACCGAGCAGCAAAGTGCCTTGGCCCGAATCTCGTCGTACAGCTTTTCGCGCCGCTTGGGGCTCAGCTTCTTGGAATCATTCAATCCCTTGATCGGGTTCATGTCGTCAAGAATGACTGCGGCGGCGACCACAGGCCCGGCAAGCGGTCCACGTCCAGCCTCATCCACACCGGCGGTCAGGCCGTCAATATCCCATGCAAAGGCCACTTGTTGGACCTTGCGCGAATCAACTTTGGAGGATTTTTTGGATGGCATCGGTGGCTATTGTCGCGGTGTCGCGCTGCAACTCTGCATGCATGGCGACAAATTTGGTCTGGAGCTTCTGCAGCCGAATCGGATCTTTGACAGGTGCATCAAGCCAGCCCAACACTTGGTCTGCCAAGGCACGAGGTGTAGCGGCATCTTGCAACAACTCAGGCACCACAAATTCGGCGCAAAGAATATTGGGCAGGCCGACCCAGGGTTGCAAACGCTTTCTGCGCATGATCTGCCACGACAACCAGTTTTGGTGATATGCGATGACCATGGGGCGTTTGAACAGCGCGGCCTCAAGTGTGGCGGTGCCGCTGGCAATCAGGGTTACGTCGCAGGCTGCCAGCGCTGCATGGGATTGGCCGTTCAGCAACGTTACACACTCGCCCAGACCAAGGCGTTGAACCAAGGCCTCGATGAACGGCCTGAAGCCTGGCACCACGGGGATGACAAAGCGCAGTTCCGGCCGGGTCGCCCTCATCAGTGCCGCCGCCTGGATGAAGCGCTCCGCCAGATGGGCAATCTCGGACCGACGACTACCCGGAAGAATCGCCACCAGCGGCGCGGTCCCGTCCAAGCCTAGCGTCAAACGGGCCGCAGCCCGGTCCGGCACCATCGGAATAACGCTGGCCAAAGGGTGGCCCACATAGGTCGCTGCGATGCCATGGCGCGCCAACAACTCCGACTCAAACGGAAAGATGCACAGCACATGGTCAGCACTGCGGCGGATTTTTTCCAAACGCTCAGGCCGCCAAGCCCAGACCGAGGGGCAGACAAAATGCACCGTCTTGATGCCCGCGGCGCGCAAATCCTCTTCCAGTTTGAAGTTGAAATCCGGCGCGTCTGTGCCAATGAAAATATCCGGGCGTTGCTGCAGCAGACGCTCACGCAACTGGTTGCGGATGCCCACGATTTCCCGATAGCGACGCAGCAGTTCCCAGTTGAATCC
>CANFNO010000192.1 GCA_947447845.1 Burkholderiales bacterium
GACCCCGGCCAGCTTCGAGCCTAGCATCGATTACGTGGTCACCAAGATTCCGCGTTTTGCCTTCGAGAAATTCCCGGCTGCGGACAGCCGCCTGACGACTCAGATGAAATCGGTAGGCGAGGTCATGGCCATGGGCCGCACCTTCCAGGAGTCGTTCCAGAAAGCCTTGCGCGGGCTGGAAGTCGGCGTAGACGGAATGAACGAGAAAACCCAGGATCGCGAAGTGCTGGAAAAAGAGCTGGGCGAGCCCGGACCTGAACGCATCTGGTACGTGGGCGACGCCTTTGCACAGGGCATGAGTGTCGAAGAAGTATTTGCCTTGACCAAGATCGACCGCTGGTTCCTGGTTCAGATCGAGCAGATCGTCAAAATCGAGTTGGAAATCGAACGCCTACCGCAACCCGCCAGCGGCAGCACGTTGGACAAGATAGATGCCGCCACGCTGCGTAGCCTCAAGCAAAAGGGCTTTTCGGATCGCCGTCTGGCACGCCAGTTCAAGACGACCGATAAAGCCATACGCGAGAAACGCCGCGCATTGGGTGTGCGCCCCGTCTACAAGCGGGTGGATACCTGCGCTGCCGAGTTCGCCAGCAATACCGCCTACCTGTATTCCACCTACGAGGCAGAAGGCGCGGAATGCGAAGCGCAGCCAACCGACAATAAAAAGATCATGGTGCTGGGTGGCGGACCGAACCGCATCGGCCAAGGCATTGAGTTCGACTACTGCTGCGTGCACGCGGCGCTGGCTATGCGCGAAGACGGGTTCGAGACAATCATGGTCAATTGCAACCCCGAGACCGTGTCCACCGACTACGACACTTCTGACCGCCTGTATTTCGAGCCGCTGACGCTTGAAGACGTGCTGGAAATCGTGGACAAGGAAAAGCCTTGGGGCGTGATCGTGCAATACGGTGGACAGACCCCCTTGAAGCTTGCCTTGGATCTGGAAGCCAATGGCGTGCCTATCATTGGCACATCCCCCGACATGATCGACGCCGCCGAAGATCGCGAACGTTTCCAGAAACTGTTGCATGAATTGAAGTTGCGCCAACCGCCGAACGCTACGGCGCGCACAGAGCCCGAGGCGCTGGAAAAAGCTGCTGCTTTAGGCTACCCACTGGTGGTGCGCCCTAGCTATGTTCTGGGCGGCAGAGCCATGGAAATTGTGCACGAACAACGCGACCTGGAGCGCTACATGCGCGAGGCCGTCAAGGTCAGCCATGACTCTCCTGTGCTGCTGGACCGCTTCTTGAACGATGCGATCGAATGCGATGTGGACTGCATCCGTGACGCCACCGGCGCCACCTTTATCGGCGGCGTGATGGAGCACATCGAGCAGGCCGGCGTGCACAGCGGTGACTCCGCCTGCTCGCTGCCGCCGTACTCCCTGTCCAAGGAGACTGTGGACGAAATCAAGCGCCAGACGGCTGCCATGGCCGGTGCGTTAAGCGTGGTAGGCCTGATGAATGTGCAGTTCGCCATCCAGAACGTGGACGGCAAGGACATCATCTTTGTGCTGGAAGTGAACCCGCGTGCCAGTCGCACCGTGCCCTTCGTCAGCAAGGCGACCGGCATCCAGTTGGCTAAGGTGGCTGCGCGCTGCATGGCCGGTCAGACCCTGGCCAGTCAGGGCATAGGCAAGGAGGTAACGCCACCGTACTTCAGCGTCAAGGAAGCCGTGTTCCCGTTCGTGAAGTTCCCAGGCGTGGACACCATCCTCGGCCCGGAAATGAAATCCACCGGCGAAGTCATGGGTGTGGGCAAGACCTTTGGCGAAGCCTTTGTGAAGTCGCAGATCGGTGCCGGCGCCAAGCTACCGCGTGGTGGTCGCGCCTTCATTTCAGTCAAACAAAGTGACAAACCACGTGCCGTGGAAGTGGCGCGCAATTTGGTTGCCATGGGCTTTGATGTGGTTGCGACCAAGGGCACGGCTTCCACCATTAATGCCGGGGGTGTTGCCTGTGGCGTGGTCAACAAGGTAACCGAAGGCCGCCCACACATCGTGGACATGATCAAGAACCAGGAAATTGCTCTGGTCGTCAATACCGTGGAAGAGCGCCGTAACGCGATTGTGGATTCGCGCCACATTCGCACCTCGGCCCTGTTGGCCCGCGTGACGACCTACACCACGATTGCCGGTGCTGAGGCAGCAGTTGAGGGCATGAAATACCTGGACAACCTGAGCGTGATCTCGGTGCAGGAAATGCATGCACAACTCGTGGCCTAAATCGGCATAATCTGCCCTTCATTTTTATTTACCTCCATGGCCACTATTCCCATTACCAAGCGCGGCGCTGAAAAGCTCAAGGCCGAGTTGCACAAGCTCAAGACCGTGGAGCGCCCCTGGGTGATCAACGCGATTTCCGAGGCGCGTGCCCAGGGTGACCTGAGTGAAAACGCCGAATATGATGCTGCCAAAGACCGCCAGGGCTTTGTCGAAGGTCGTATCCAGGAAATCGACGGGAAACTGTCTGCTGCCCAGATCATCGATCCATCCGAACTCGATGCTGGCGGCCGTGTGGTTTTTGGCTCAACCGTAGAACTGGAAGAAGAAGAGACCGGTGAGCGGGTGAAATATCAGATCGTCGGCGAAGATGAGGCCGACCTAAAACTCGGTCTTGTAAATATCAGTTCACCCATCGCGCGCGCGCTGATAGGCAAGGAGGAGGGCGATACGGCCGTGGTGCAGGCACCGGGCGGTCTTAAGTCTTACGAAATCGTGGCGGTGCACTACATCTGATGGCTGCATCCGGCATGCTGCGTAGCCTGCCTTTGTGGTTGGCTGCGGCTTGGGCCATGAGCCTGACCACGCTGGGATTCTTCGTGGTTCCCATGCTGTTTGCGAATCTACCTTCATCAGCTATTGCAGGTGGCATGGCTGCCAAGTTGTTCGCGGTGCAAACCAGTGTCTCTGTGGTGTGCGCGCTGGTGCTGCTGATGACTTTCCGATCAGAAAAGCTCGCGCCCAGCGCTCACGTCGTTCCATCGTGCGCCATGTTTTCTTTGGCTGGTGCACTGTTGGCTTTGCTGGTGGAGTTTGGCGTGTCGCCGCACATCGTGGCGCGGGATAACCTGGCTCTTTGGCATACCTTGGGTAGTGCCATGTATTTTGCGCAGTGGGTCTGCGCGTTGGTGGTTTTTGGCAAACTGGCGAATGCAGCAAGTGCATCGCCAGTCAGTCGAGACCTTTAAGTCTGACTGCGTTTTTTGATGCTGATTTTGTTCTTGGGCTTTGCGCGTCGCACATTGCCACCGGCGGTTAGACGCTGGTTACCCAGCACTCGCAAAGTCTTGACCTCAGGGCGCTGACCGGCGCGTTTGCTGTATTTGAGGACCTTGAAGTCGCGCGGTCCGGCCATGCGGTCTTCGTCAACTGGACGCTCTTTTTCGGCCTTTTCAGGCATGGGGCGCCAGAGCACCAGCAGTTTGCCGATGTGTTGTATGGGTGCAGCGCTCAGGTCGCCGCTAAGCTGTTGAAACATGGTTTCGCGGGCAACGCGGTCATCGGAAAATACGCGAACTTTGATCAGGCCGTGGGCGTTGAGAGCAGCGTCTACTTCCTTGATGACGTTGGCGGTCAGGCCATCGCCTCCGACCATGACGACGGGATCAAGATGGTGGGCCTCGGCGCGGTGAACCTTGCGCTGGGCGGGAGTCAGTTGAATTTGGGGCATGTGGGTATTATCCCCTGCGCACGGAAAGATTATGAAAACTAAAACGAACAGCAAAAAGGTCAACAAGGCCTGGTTGCACGACCACATCAACGATCCCTATGTCAAACTGGCGGCACGGGAGGGTTATAGAGCGCGCGCCGCTTACAAGCTCAAGGAAATTGATGAGACCCTGCACCTGATCAAACCGGGGCAACTTGTGGTGGATTTGGGATCTACTCCAGGTGCCTGGAGCCAATATCTGCGCCGACGCATGTCGCCGGATGGGGCAGCGGTGGGGGAGTTGAACGGCACCATCATCGCGCTGGACCTGCTGCCCATGGAACCTATTGAGGGTGTCACGTTTATTCAAGGCGATTTCCGCGAGGGCGAGGTGTTGGCGCTGCTAGAGACCGCGCTTGGGGGCAAGCAGGCAGATATTGTGGTGTCGGACATGGCGCCAAATTTGTCCGGTATTCATTCCGCAGATGCCGCCCGCGTGGAGTACCTGGTGGAGTTGGCCATTGAGTTTGCACAGAATCATATGAAGCCGCAGGGAGCGCTTGTCGCCAAAGTGTTTCACGGCGGAAGCTACAACGATGTGGTGCAGCGCTTCAAGGCCGCTTTTAACTTGGTCAAGCCCTTTAAGCCTAAGGCTTCGCGTGACCGTTCATCGGAAACCTTTCTTGTTGGCGTGGGTTTGAAGCATTGATGTCATCAACTTGGATCATTTCCCTGCTGTTTATGTGGCCGGATGCATGAAAATACCGTGTTGTTTGACTTGAAACGCCTAAAATGGGAACCAAGTAGGCGCTGCAGGCTTTTGCCTACATTCTTTTGCGTCCTTTCTGGAGCTTCGTTTGAATAATCAGTGGTTTTCGAAAATTGCAGTTTGGTTGGTGATCGCCCTGGTGCTGTTCACCGTGTTCAAACAATTTGATACGCGCGGCACCGTCGGCGCTGGAACGCTGGGTTACTCCGACTTTCTGGAGGAAGTGCGCAATAAGCATATCAAGAGTGCTGTGATTCAAGAAGGTCAGGGTGGAACTGAAATCATCGCTGTCACTACCGATGACCGCCGCGTCAAGACCACAGCCACATACCTAGACCGTGGTTTAGTGGGCGATCTCATTAACAACGGCGTTAAGTTCGATGTCAAAGCACGCGAGGAAGGCTCCCTGTTGATGACCTTGTTGGTCAGTTGGGGGCCAATGCTGCTTCTTATCGGCGTGTGGGTTTACTTTATGCGTCAGATGCAGGGCGGCGGCAAGGGCGGCGCGTTCAGCTTCGGTAAAAGCAAAGCACGTTTACTCGATGAAGCGACCAATACCGTTACCTTTGCGGATGTGGCTGGTTGCGACGAGGCGAAGGAAGAAGTCAAGGAAGTCGTGGACTTCCTGAAAGACCCTGCCAAGTTTCAAAAGTTGGGTGGTCGAATTCCTCGCGGTCTGTTGCTGGTTGGTCCTCCGGGCACTGGTAAGACACTTTTGGCCAAGTCGATTGCGGGTGAGGCCAAGGTACCTTTCTTCAGTATTTCTGGTTCTGACTTCGTCGAAATGTTTGTTGGTGTGGGCGCTTCCCGTGTGCGCGATATGTTTGACAACGCCAAGAAGAATGCTCCCTGCATCATCTTCATCGATGAAATCGACGCGGTTGGTCGCCAGCGTGGCGCTGGTCTCGGCGGTGGCAATGATGAGCGTGAACAAACGTTGAATCAGATGCTAGTGGAGATGGACGGTTTCGAGACCAACGTGGGAGTAATCGTGGTGGCCGCCACGAATCGTCCGGACATTCTGGACTCCGCTTTATTGCGCCCTGGTCGCTTTGACCGCCAAGTTTATGTCACGCTACCTGATATCCGCGGACGCGAGCAGATTCTGAATGTTCATATGCGCAAAGTTCCATTGGGCCAGGACGTAAGTCCTAGCGTGATTGCACGTGGTACGCCTGGAATGAGCGGTGCTGATCTGGCCAATTTGTGCAATGAAGCTGCACTGATGGCTGCTCGTCGCAATGCGCGCTTGGTCGACATGCAGGATTTCGAGAAGGCCAAAGACAAAATTCTTATGGGCCCGGAACGTAAGAGTATGGTGATGCCCGAGGGAGAGCGCCGCAATACGGCCTACCACGAGTCCGGGCATGCGCTGATTGGCAAGCTGTTGCCCAAGTGTGATCCGGTGCACAAGGTCACAATCATTCCACGCGGCCGCGCATTGGGAGTGACCATGAGCCTGCCGGCGCAAGACCGCTATAGCTATGACAGCGAGTACATGCTCAACCAGATCAGCATGTTGTTTGGTGGTCGTATCGCCGAAGAAGTGTTCATGAAGCAGATGACTACTGGTGCTAGCAACGACTTTGAGCGCGCTACGCATATTGCACGTGACATGGTGACGCGCTATGGTATGACTGACGC
>CANFNO010000193.1 GCA_947447845.1 Burkholderiales bacterium
CCTCGGACGCGCTTCGCCGACCATTTTCAACACCGCCTACAACAGCCTGCAAATGTGGGATGGACGCAAGAAATCGCTGGAAGACCAGGCCATGGGACCCATGCAGGCCAATGTCGAAATGAATATGGATATCGGCAAACTGTTTCAGTGGATCGGCAACAGCGCGGGCTACAAGGCCCTGTTTGCCAGGGCCTATCCGGGTGAGGCGATCAATGAGACCACCTTGTCGAAAGCGATTGCCAACTTCGAGCGCACCGTGATCAGCGACGACTCTGCCTTTGACCGTTGGGTTCGAGGTGACGAGAGCGCACTCACGGCCCAGCAAGTGGATGGATTCAAGTTGTTCGTGGGCAAGGGCAATTGCGCAGCCTGCCATAGCGGACCCAACTTTACCGACAACGGGTTTCACAACCTGGGACTGGCTTCGTGGGGTGCGAGTGAACCCGATATGGGCCGCTACGCACAAAAGCCGGTGAATGCAACGAAAGGAGCTTTCAAGACACCAACCGTGCGCGAAGTGGCGCGCACAGCGCCCTATTTTCACGACGGTTCTGCCAAGACGCTGATGGAGGTGGTGGAACACTACGACCACGGCGGAGTAGTCAAAACCAACCTGTCGCCCAACATCAAAGCGCTGGGCCTTTCTTCCGCGGAAAAGCTGGCACTGGTGGCGTTTCTTGAAGGCCTCTCATCGCCCTTCATGCCGATGTCGATTCCGGAACTGCCCGCCAGGTAGCGCAATGCAACACTACCGCGCGCTTGCTACGGGACTGCGCGATTGCGATGTGACGCCCGAACAATGGATGCTCAATCGTCGGCAGTGGGCGGTGCTGGCAACCGTGGGCATGGCAGCGGCGTCGCCGCTTCGTGTGGGGGCCGCCGAAGCCCTGCCCGACCGTGCGGCATTTACCGCCGCTGGGGAAGCGCTGACTCCACTGGCCGACGCAATCGGCTACAACAACTATTACGAATTCTCCACCGATAAAAAGGCCGTCAAGGTCTTGGCACAGGCACTCACCACCAAGCCCTGGACGATCACGGTGGAAGGTGAGGTGGAAAACGCATTTACTGTTGACGCTGATGACCTGGCCCGCCTCTTTGGCAGCGAAGAGCGCATCTACCGCCTGCGCTGTGTGGAAGGCTGGTCCATGGTGGTGCCCTGGTCGGGCTTTGCACTGAACCGCTTGATTGCGCGGGCGCGCCCCACCAGCCGGGCGAAATTTGTGGCCTTCGAGAGCCTGCAACGCAGTAGCGAGATGATCGGCCAACGCAGCGCAGGCATCGGCTGGCCCTACCGCGAAGGCCTGCGCATGGACGAGGCCATGCACCCGCTGGCCTTCGCCGTCACCGGCCTGTATGGCCAACCCCTGCCTAAACAAAATGGCGCCCCGCTGCGCCTGGCCCTGCCCTGGAAATATGGCTACAAAAGCGCCAAGGCCATCACGCGCATTCGGCTGGTCAACGCGCAACCCGCCACCGCGTGGAACCAACTGGCTCCTTCGGAATATGGCTTCTACGGCAATGTGAACCCGGAAGTACCCCACCCGCGCTGGAGCCAGGCCCGAGAAAACCGCTTGGGTGAATTGCAAAAGCGCCCCACCCTGCCCTTCAATGGCTATGCGCAGTGGGTGGCTGATTTGTACCAGGGGCAGGACCCGAAAGCCCTGTTTTAGAACATGTTGGCAAGCTGGCTCAAAAATCATTTCCCCCTGGTCTGGAAAACTGTTTTTGCCGCCAGCGCATTGCCGGGCGTGGTGTTGCTGGGGCTCTTCGCGGCGGGCGATACCGGACCCAATCCACTGGCCTTGTTGTTGCACACCACGGGTCGCAGTTCGTTGGTGTTGTTGGCCATCACCCTGGCCGTGACGCCGTTACGGCGTCTGCTGACCGATGCGTCCCGCTTTACCAACCGCCGTTACGGCAAGCGCCTGTCGGACTGGAACTGGTTGATCCGCCTGCGCCGCCCACTCGGTCTGTGGTGCTTCGCCTATGCGATAGCCCATGCCTGGATCTACTGCGCCTTCGATCTTGGCTACGACTGGTCTGCGGCCTGGGCCGAGGTCAGAGAGAAGCCCTATTTATTGGCAGGTCTGGCAGGTCTGGTGTTGTTGGCCGTATTGGCTGCCACCTCAACACACCGCATGATCCGTCGGCTGGGTAGGCATTGGCGGTCACTGCACCGCCTGACTTACGCAGTGGCGGTGCTGGGGCTGTTGCACTTCTGGTGGATGACCAAGCCCGGGCTGTGGCGGCCGTGGCCGGATACCTTGGCCTTGGGCCTGCTGCTGGGCTACCGGCTCGCCTTGTTTGGTGGTCTGCTGGAGCGCTGGGACGGCTTCGACGGCAGGGACAGCCAGGAGCGCAAGCCCGGTGGCGCACGCCCCTCAACCACACCACAATTTTTGGAAAGTACGGCATGACAGTCTCCACAGCACAGCGGTACAAAACGCGCCTGCGAGCCGGCGTGGTAGCCCGACTGGCCGGGGGCTATCTGCTGCTCATCGCCATGATTCTGCTCATGGCTGCCATTGGCATCACCAACATTGGGAAAATCCGCAGCACCTACGACCAGGTGCTGGAGGTCCGCATCCCCCGCATCACCGAACTACAGCGCATTCAGGAACTGTTGTCCGCTTTGAATGTGAGCGCGCGCGATGCCCTGCTCAGCACAGATGCGCAAAAGACAACCGAGGTGATCGCCGCAGTCGAGTCCGGACGCACACGTGCCGGTGAGCAGTTGGAGGCCCTGCAAAAGGCCTTGCAGGACGAGGGTACGCCGCAGTCGCTGGAAGTAGCCAGCCAGGTCGGCAACGATGCGTCTGCCGTCTTGATCGGGCTGGTGAAGTTCTCCCGCTATATCAAGGCAGACAAACGCGAGGCGGCGCTAAAAACCCTGCAGGAAAGTATCCAGCCGCAATTGAAGGATCTGTCCACTCACATTTCCAGCTACCAGCAGTTGCAGATCAGCACACTGGCCGCCGTCAAGGAAGAGGTCAGCCGCAAAGAGGCCTCCGTGCTGCGACAGACTTTGCTACTGGTGGCCGCGTCCCTAGCCATCGCTTGCGCCTTCTCCTATTGGACGGTGCGCTCGGTCGTCACACCGCTGCGCGCGGCCACGGTAGTGGCCAGGCACATGGCCAAGGGCGACCTGTCCCACAAACTGCAGGTGCAGCGCCAGGATGAGGTGGGTCAGGTGATGGGGGCATTCAACCAGATCTCCAGCGGCTTGAGCACGCTGGTAACTGGCATTCGCAGCAGTGCCGATCAGATGCACGAGGTGGCAGAAGACATTGCGAATCGCACCGAGCGACTGGAGGCGGGAGCCAAGCAACAGAACGGCGCACTGAATCAGGCCATGGACTTTATCGATGGTGTACAGATGGGGATTCAAGAAAGCGCGGATGTGGCCGTTCAGGCTGCTCACATGGCCTCAAAAATGGAAACCGTTGCACAGCGAAGCGACCTGACTGTGGGTGAAGCCGTCAGCGAAATGCAGATGGTGCAACAGTCATCACAAAAGATCACGGACATCATCAGCCTGATCGACGGCATCGCGTTTCAAACCAACATTCTGGCGTTGAATGCCGCGGTGGAAGCCGCCAGAGCCGGGGAACAGGGGCGTGGTTTTGCCGTGGTTGCCACCGAGGTGCGCAGCCTGGCGGGACGCAGCGCCGTGGCTTCAAAAGAAATCAAGGAGCTGATTCTGGCCTCGCAGGCACGCGTCGCCAGTGGCACCCAAAAGGTTCAATCGATTGCCGGCATCATGACCGAGGTCTCGCAAACCGTGGCCGACATGAAGCGGCTTGTGGAGCAAATTTCAGAAGGCTCCGGCGTACAGAGCAAACACATCGGCGAGATGGTGGTGTCGGTCGCAGAATTACTCGCTGGCAACGACAGCAATGTTCAAAACTTAGGCGGCCTGCGCGAGGCGCTTGTGGAACTCCGGGATGTGGCCCACTCGTTGACGGTCAAGGTATTGGAGTTCAAGACCGGTGGCGCCACGCCCTTGACTTAAATCGCCACCAACGCGCGCACGCCGTCCACTTCCATGTTCTTGCCCTTGCCGTGCGCCAGCACAGCGCCGCGCTCCATGACGACATAGTCGTCGGCCAACTCCTGTGCAAAGTCGTAGTACTGCTCCACCAGCACAATGGCCATATCGCCGCGATCCGCCAGCATGCGGATGACGCGCCCGATGTCTTTGATGATGCTGGGCTGGATGCCTTCGGTCGGCTCGTCCAGGATCAGCACTTTGGGCTTTGCGGCCAGCGCGCGCGCGATTGCCAACTGCTGCTGTTGCCCGCCAGACAAATCACCGCCCCTGCGGCCCAGCATTTGTTTGAGCACGGGGAACAACTCGTAGAGCTCTTCGGGCACCGGCGTACCCGCCTTCTTGTAGGCCAGGCCCATGTGCAGGTTTTCCAGCACGGTGAGTTTGGAGAAGATTTCTCTGCCTTGGGGGACAAAGCCTATGCCGGCTCTGGCGCGCTCATAGGGCGTGTTGCTTTGGATGGGCTTGCCTTCGAGTTCGATGGAGCCGTTTTTGATGGGGACCAGGCCCATCATGGATTTGAGCAACGTGGTTTTGCCTACGCCGTTGCGGCCGAGGATGACGGTGATTTTTCCGAGTTCTGCGGACAAGCTGACGTCGCGGAGGATGTGGGAGCCACCGTAGTACTGGTTGACGTTTTTTACTTCAAGCATTTTGTTTGTTATCTATGGAGGTGTTGCTTGCTGGGCAGGCCGGGTCTCGGCGGAGTGCTGTGCTCACGTGGCAGGCCGGGTCTCGGCCCGGCGGCCGACTTACCTTTCTTTGCTTCGCCAAAGAAACGTAAGCCAAAGAAAGGCGTCCCTGGTAGGCGTGTCCCTCCGCTTCGCTACGGGCAACCTGCGGTGCTCGCGGTGGGCGGGCAGTCTGCAAACTCGGCTTTCGCCTCAAACATGCAGCCTGCTTCATCCGCCCACCCCTGCGCTCCTCGGCACGCCTACAAGGGAAGGGGGATGAGGCAGCGACTGGTGCTGCGCACCAGCGCGAAGAGGGAAGAGGACTACCGCTCGCTAGAGCGGGGGGAAAGGCGAAAGACAGAGCTAGTGCGGATGTGGTTGCTGTTGATGTTGCGGTTGCGGTTGCGGTTGCGGTTGCGGTTGCGAAAGCATCCCGCTCACCAATCCCCAATGCGAAGCGAGGGGAAGTTCCTTCCCCTTCCCGTGTGCGCGTGCCGAGGAGCGCAGCGACAGGCGGAGGAAGCAGGTTGCATGTTTGAGGCGTTAGCCGAGTTTGCAAACTGCCCGCCTGTTGCGAGCACCGCAGGTTGCCCTTCGCGAAGCGAAGGGACACACGCACCCGGGTCGCCTTCTCTTTGCTTACTTTCTCTTGGCGAAGCAAGAGAAAGTGAGTCGCCTGCCGGGGCGAGACCCGGCTTGCCACGAAAGAAAAAGTATCACCAAAAGAAACGCAAGCCTGCCGCCAGGCCAAAACCCGACCAGCAACAAAAGAAAAAACATCGAAAAAAAGAGCAGAGGTCATCCTGTTTATCTCCCGAGATAAACCTCAATCACCCGTTCATCCGATTGCACTTGCGCCAACGTCCCCTGCGCCAAAACCGACCCATCACACAAAACGGTAACGATGTCCGAAATCGTGTTGATGAAACTCATATCGTGCTCAACAACCATCAGCGAATGCTTGCCTTTCAACGACAAAAACAACTCAGCAGTCCGCTCAGTTTCCTCATCGGTCATGCCAGCCACCGGCTCGTCCAAAAGCAGGAGCTTGGGGTCTTGCATCAAGAGCATGCCAATCTCCAACCACTGCTTTTGCCCGTGACTCAAGTTGCCTGCCTGACGCGTCACGCTGTCCGCCAGATGAATGGTGTGCAGCATCTCGGCCAGCCGGTCACCTTGCGATGAGTCCAGCTTGAAAAACGCCGAGGCTGGCACCCGCTTGTCCATCTTCAGCGCCAGCTCTAAGTTCTCAAACACGCTTAAGTTTTCGAACACCGTGGGCTTTTGGAACTTGCGGCCAATGCCCAACTGGGCAATTTGCGGCTCG
>CANFNO010000194.1 GCA_947447845.1 Burkholderiales bacterium
CGCGAGGTGCGCAAGGTGGGCAGTGGATTCAATGCCTCACGGCGCCTTGGCTGCCAATTGCGCTAGCAGTGCATCGGCTTTGCGACTCGGAGCGGAAGCTTCACCCAACGTGCCATTAAATTGCACGATGGCTTCCTTCAATGAGGCGCCGGCAGCCTGGCTAAGCCCCTGCTGGCCCTGCAGTTCACCCAAGGTCAAGAGTGCACCCCCAAGCCAGGCGCTGTGCGGTTGACCATTGGCTGCGATGCGGGCTTGTGCCACCGCTTGTTCTGCCGTGGTGAGCGCAGCCTCTTTCTGGCCAAGTTGCCATTCGGCGAGCGCCAGCAAGGCTCGGGCTTGCACCGCGTGTGGCGGGTTATGCTGCTTGATCTTGGCATACATATCCAGTGCCGCCTGAGCCCTAAGCGCGGCCTGTGCGGCATCTTTGCTGGCCAGTGCCCATTCGGCGGTGTGCAGTTCTATCAAGGCGTGCTGAGGATGCGGGCCGGGGTAGAGTTTCAAGAGACCCGCTCGGGCCATATCCAACATGCGTTTGCACTGCACCAGATTGCCCGTTGCGCAGTAAATGCTGCCGATCAGGCCTTGTGCATTGCCTAGGGTGCGTGCATCACCACGGCCCCGGGCCGACTCCATGGCTTGCAAGGCCAAAGGCAGACCTTCCTTTGTTCGCCCCATGTTCACCATTTGGGTGGCGCGGTTGAACTGGATGGCGGGCGTTATGTCGCCGCCACCCTCATGGCCACCAATGATGGCCACGGCTCTGTCAAATTCCTGCAGCGCCTGCTGTGGATTACCGGCAAGGCCCAGCAAGAATCCCAAGTTGTTGTGCAAGGTAGCCGCCGCCTGGGTGTCGCCGCGACCCAAAGCATCGGTATCAGCGATGGCCGAGCGCATGTCGGCAATGGCAGCTGTCAATTCGCCCAACTGCGCACGCGGCCCGGCCATGGCCTGCCGTATGGCAATTGCGTGGCGGCGTTGACCGGCGCGTGACGACGCCACGAGCGCCAATGCCTCCTGGTGGTTGGCCAGCGCAGCTTCCAGTTCACCCCGCTCGAAAAGATATTCGCCACGAATGTTCAGACACTCCGCCAACGGCGCCGGATCACGCTCTTTGTCCGACCGTAGACGGGCTATTGCGTCATCAAATTGGGCCATGACGGGTGCTGCGGGGTCGGTGTTTTCACTGGTCAGCAGGCAATCTATGCCGGCTTGCAGTTGGATGTCGGTGGTCAGTCGCGCGGCATCCTGGGCTTGTTTGAGCACCACCACCTCACGCTCCAATTGATCGGTCTCGGTGTAGAGATTGGCAAGTTCGAGCAACAGACCCGCACGCAGGGCCGGATCATTTGCAAACTGCCGGGCGATCTGTTGCTCTGCGCGCCCCAGAAGCTCCAGCGTGGTCATGGGCTTGTCCGATGTGGTACTGAGCAGATAAGACAAAAATTCACTGGTGGCCTCGGCAGATGCCAGTTCCTGCATCGCGTGATCGCGCTCCCGATTGGCACGTTGGGCTTGCTGCTCAGCGCGATGCGCCTGCGACCAGGTTCCGACCACACCACCGGCGATGGCAAGGGCCACCACGGCCGCCATCGCCACCCCACCACGATGGCGTTGCATGAACTTGCGCGCACGGTAACCAAAAGAGTCCGGCCGGGCTGCCACGGGTTCGTTATCCAGAAAGCGCCGCAGGTCATCGGCCAAGGCAGACACATTCTCGTATCGATCAGCCGGATTCTTGCGCAGCGCCTTGGAGACGATGCTTTGCAGATCGCCACCGAGTTCGCGCGCCAGACGCTGTGGCGTGCTGCTGCGCTTGGCGGCCCAGTCAGCGGTGGCGGCGGCGTCATTTTGCCGGGTGATGGCGATCATGCGTTCGGGTTCGTCCTCCAGCGTGGCACGTGCAAGCTCACCTGGACGTGTGCGTTCAACCGCCATCGGATGCCGCCCGGCCAGCAACAAATGCAGCAGAACCCCCAAGGCATAGACGTCCGTGGCGGTCGTTACGGCTTGGCCCAGCAGCTGCTCGGGTGCCGCGTATTCAGGGGTCAACGCCTGCCCACCCTCGCGCGTCAAGCCACTGGCTTCTGGCTCCTCCTGGCCGTCATTGACCAGCTTGGCGATACCGAAATCGAGCAATTTGGTCCTGCCGTCTGTGGTGACCAGGATATTGGAAGGCTTGAGGTCACGGTGGATCACCAGATGGCTGTGCGCGTGGGCTACTGCTGACAATACCGATCCAAACAGTGCCAGTCGCTGCGAGACGTTGAGTCGCTGACTGTCGCACCAACGGTCTAGCGGTTCGCCATCTACCAGTTCCAGAACCAGATAAGGTTGACCGCGCTCGGTAATGCCGGCGTCCAGCAATTGGGCAATGCCCGGATGGCGCAGTCTGGCTAGAAAAGCGCCTTCACGGCGAAAACGCTCCTGCGCACCGGCATCAAAAAGCCCCGAACGCATGAGCTTGATGGCGGCCTCACCTTCAAAGCGGCCATCGCTGCGGCGGGCGCGCCAGACGCTTCCCATGCCGCCTTCGCCAATCACATTCACCAGCGTCCAGGCGCCCAGCACATCTTGCGCATTGACGCTGGCTGGTATGACATCACGGGCTGCGACACCTCCCAAAAAGCCCGCTTGGCTGGCATCATCTCGCGCGGCGAGCAGCTTGCGCAGTTGCTCAGCGACCTGGGGCTCGGTGATCGCGAGTTCCTGCAACCAGGGCTCGCGCTCCACATCCGCTAGTGCCAGCAGTTGATCCAACTGCCTTTGCAATTCAGTCCAATTTTTTGCAATGTTCATGGTCTTGATCAATGGCAAAGTGTTTGTCTACGTCGTGCAAAGAGGGAAGGGCGGCAACCGCCTGATTCGTCCTAAAACCGCAGCGACAGGCAGGTCAGCCCGCCGTCCATTTTTTTGATCTCGCTGGTGTCGAGTTGCAGGATGGGTAGACCCACGGTTTGCAGCTTGGCCAGGGTATCGGGATAGCCGCAGGGCGTGATCAGTGTGTCGTTTATCCAGAGCGTGTTGCCAGCGTATTCCTCTTGCTTGTCCAGAATGAGGTGCGAGTAACCGGCGAAGGCCGGGTTACGCGCACCTTCCTCGTTCAGGATCAAGGTGTTGCGGCCCACGTAATTGACGATGGATTTGAGGTGCAGTCCGTCGCTGACCTCAATGGCGTCCACCCGGTAGCCAAAGGGCTCCACCACAGCAGCAAACTCCCGCACGCCTGCCTCATCGGTCCGGCTGGTCAGGCCCACAAAAAAGCGCTTGTCCACCATCAGCACATCGCCGCCGTCCATATGGGCGTTTGCACTCATGCGCGTCACGGTGCGGTAGCGCCATAGCACCGGCTCGATCGTGGCTGTCTCACCTTGGCGCGAAGGCGCACCAGGGTGGGTGAGAACGGCAAACTCCGGTCCGACAACAGCCGTGTCTTCTACAAAGTGGCTGTCGGGAAACGTGGGCTGCTCAGGAAGGATGGTCACTGTCAAGCCCAGGCCGAGCAGGGTGCTGACATAGGCGTCAAACTGCTGCCGAGTCTTCGGCGCATCAGGAGCACCAAGAGAAGCTGTGGTCAGCCCCTTTGCGCAGGTGGCCGAGGGCAGGCGGGTGATCGCGTTGTGGTAGATCATGACTTTGACCGAAAGAAGCGGAAACGCAAGCATAAACGCCAAAGCGCCTTGCCATGGCGCGGTCAGACATACAAAATCAGTCGCACACACATTGGCGCACCCGGCGCCGATGCATTAGGAACCGCCATGTTCGAATCTGCAGAAATCGGTCACAAAGTGAGCAAGGCTCAATACAAAGATCAGGTGCCCGCCTTGCGCGCAGCGTTGCTGGATGCCCAAGCCACGCTATTTACGGAAAAGAAAGTGCCGGTTGTCGTGCTGATCAGTGGCGAAGACGGAGCGGGCAAAGGCGAGACCATTAGCGTGCTTTATGAGTGGATGGACCCGCGCTATCTTTCAACCCTGGCTTTTGCCGAGCCTAGCGACGAAGAGCGCGAGCGACCCTTGATGTGGCGCTACTGGCGTGCCTTGCCTCCCAAAGGCCGGGTCGGGATTTTTGCAGGGTCCTGGTACTCGGACCCCATTCGCATGCGCATCAGCGGGGAGCTCTCAGAACTGGAACTGGATGCGCGGGCCGAGCAGATCAACCGCTTCGAAGCCATGTTGGTCAACGAAGGCGCGCTGGTTTTGAAGTTCTGGATTCACCTGACCAAAGAGGCGCAGCAGCAGCGTTTCGAGGCACTGCAAAGCAATCCGTTGACGGCTTGGCGCGTCACGCCCTGGAGCTGGGACCGGCTGAAGACCTATGACAAATTGCAAAAGGTGTCCAGCCATCTGCTGCGCATGACCAATACGCCCTGGGCGCCCTGGGTCATTGTGGAAGGTGTGGATGATCGCTACCGCTCGCTCAAGGTCGGCCAGGTTATCCAGGCCGCGCTGGCTAACAAATTGGCCAGCAAGAAGGCACCCATTACGCTCGTCAGCCCGATGGTCCGGGTGGAAACCGACGGGCGCAATGTGTTGTCCGAGTTGGATCTGAGCCTGAACATGCCGGACAAGGAATACAAGGCCGAATTGGGCCGCCTGCAAGGCCGGCTCAATGAATTGTCCCGCGATCCCCGCTTCAAGTCGCGCTCGCTGGTGCTGGCCTTTGAAGGGGCCGATGCAGCAGGCAAGGGCGGCGCCATCCGGCGCATCACCGCGGCGATGGACGCCCGGCAGTTTCAGGTGGTTCCGGTGGCAGCTCCCACGGAAGAGGAGCGGGCCCAGCCGCACCTTTGGCGTTTCTGGCGGCATCTGCCGCGCCACAACCGCATGGCCATTTTTGACCGCACCTGGTATGGCCGCGTTCTGGTGGAACGGGTGGAAGGCTTTTGCACACCAGCCGATTGGCAACGCGCCTACAGCGAGATCAACGATTTCGAACACGAGTTGGTTCAGTCTGGCGTGATCGTGGTGAAGTTCTGGCTGCAGATCAGCCAGGAAGAGCAACTCAAGCGCTTCAAAGAGCGGGAGCAAATTGCCTTCAAGCGCTTCAAAATCACCGCTGAAGACTGGCGCAACCGCGATAAGTGGGATGCCTACCAACAGGCCATCTGCGACATGGTGGAACGCACCAGCACCGGGGAAGTGCCCTGGACGCTGGTGGAGGCCAATGACAAGAACTATGCCCGCGTCAAGATTTTGCGCACCTTGTGCGCCAGCCTGGAGCAGGCACTGGATGCGTCGGGCGGCAAGCTGCCAAAGCCGCCCAAAGAAGCCAAAGTGCCGAAAGAACCCAAGTCAGCCAAAACGGCCAAGTCGGGTAAGAAGCACAACAAGAACTAAGCCCGCCTCAATAAGGCTTGAAGTTGGAGCCTCCAGCGCGCGGCGTTGCGCGAACGCTCAAGCGGGGTGCCTGAGAACGCCGATCTTGCAGAGTTGGGCGCACAGGGGCTGCTTTCTGTACGTTGCCGGTCTTGAAGAAGGCAATGCTTTGCTGCAACTGCTCGGCCTGGCCAGACAACTCTTCGCTGGTAGCCGCCAATTCTTCTGAGGCCGACGCATTCTGGGCGGTGGCTTTGGTCAGCTGACCCATGGCGCCGCCAATCTGCAGCACCGATTCACTTTGCTCTGAGCTTGCAGCCGCGATCTCCTGCACCAGCTCGCTGGTTTTCAGGATGCTGGGAACGATTTCATTGAGCAACTTGCCCGCACGCTCTGCGGTGGACACGCTGCTGATGGCCAATTCGCCAATTTCCTTCGCCGCTGCCTGACTGCGTTCCGCCAACTTGCGCACTTCGGCAGCTACCACAGCAAAGCCCTTGCCGTGCTCGCCTGCGCGTGCTGCCTCAATCGCCGCATTCAAGGCGAGCAGATTGGTCTGGTAGGCAATGTCGTCGACGATGCCAATTTTGGATGCAATTTGCTTCATGGCCGCAACGGTGTCATTGACCGCCTGGCCGCCGTCCACCGCCTCTTTGCTGGTCTTGGTGGCCATGCCATCGGTCACCCGGGCGTTGTCACTGTTCTGGCTGATGGAGGCC
>CANFNO010000195.1 GCA_947447845.1 Burkholderiales bacterium
GTAACCCGGTGGCCACGGCCTGCGGTTTGGCCACACTGGCGGAAATTGGCAAGCCCGGTTTCTACGAAGACCTGAGCCGCAAGACCCAATTGCTGGTCAGCGGCTTGACCGCAGCGGCTACCAAGGCTGGCATTCCGTTTTGTGGCGATAGTGAAGGGGGCATGTTTGGCTTTTTCCTGTTTCCCGAATTGCCGCAAAACTATGCCAAGGTTATGACCACCGACAACAAGACCTTCAACACCTTGTTTCACGGTCTGCTGGATCGCGGTGTCTACATCGCTCCGGCGCTGTATGAGGCCGGTTTTATGAGTGCTGCACACACCGACGCAGACATCGCAGAAACAGTGGCAGCCGCTGCAGATATTTTTAGCGCCTTTTAACCGTGTCTTGCGCTTAAACTGCATGATCTTTGTCCCCTCCAAGGGGGCAACCCAGTAAAAGTTCGGTTCCGGGAGGGCATGTTGCGTAGTTTTCGCACGATGGTGTTACGACTACTGCGTGCAAACGCCTTGGCTATTCTCTGGCTTTGCGGTTCGGCTTGGGCCGACTCAGCCGTCAAGATCGGCGTACTTTCTTTTGAAAGCAAGCCGGACACAGCCTCCCGCTGGCAACCCACGGCAAATTATCTGAACGTGGCTGTGCCGCAGCAGCGCTTTGAATTCGTTCCGCTGAATTACGACGAACTCAACGCGGCAGTGAAATCAGGTGAAGTCGACTTTGTGCTGACCAACCCTGAGCACTATGTCGTGCTGCGCAATGTGTTCCGGCTTAGCCCCATGGTGACCTTGAACACCTTGGTCGACAAAAAGGCCAGCCGCGCCTTTGGGGGGACGATCTTTAGCCGCAAAGACGCTGCTGACATCGTGAGTTTGGCGGACGTCAAGGGCCGTCGAGTTGCCGCTGTAGGCCTCTATTCGCTAGGCGGATTTCTGGCCGCCGCCGACGTGTTCCGGCAGCAGCATATCGACCTGCGTTCCTCAGACGTGCGTTCCCTGACTTTTACTGGCACGCCACATAGCAAAGTGGTTCTGGAGGTTATGGCTGGAAACGCTGACGTGGGAATTGTGCGCACCGGTGTACTGGAACAAATGGCAGCACAGGGAAAGCTGGACCTCAGCCAAGTGCGGATCCTTAATGAGCAACCGCTGTCGTTGTACCCGCAACGGCTGTCTACCGAACTCTTTGCAGAGTGGCCCGTTGCTGCCATGCCTGCGACACCGCCGGACCTGATCAAGACGGTTGCGCTGGCATTGCTGAATATTCCGCCTGACTCCTCGTTTGCCCATGCGGGCAACTACTACGGCTTCTCGCCACCCGCGAACTACGCACCCGTGGAAGAGTTGATGCGACGCCTCAAGGTCTATCCCAACGTGGAAAGCATGCCGCTTTGGAAGGAACTCTGGCTGAACTACTCGGAAGAGATTGAATTCTTCATATTCTTTCTTTTCCTGGCCGGTTCAGGTGCCTCCGTCTACCTCTGGCTTGGCAACCGCAAATTACGCAACTTGAGTGCGCTTTATCAGGAAGCACAGGCCGGACTCAAGGTGACAGCGGCTGCATTTGAAAGCCAGGTTGGCATCATCGTCACCGACGACATGACACGCATCGTGCGGGCCAATGCCGCATTTACCAAAATGTTCGGCTACACCGAACCCCAACTGCTGGGCAAAAGCACCTCCATGCTGCGCTCCGGCGTGATTCAGGAAGGCACTTTGCGGCAGCTGTGGCCGGTGCTATTGGACAAAGGGCACTGGCAGGGCGAGCTTTCATGCAGACATCAAAGCGGCGAGGTTCTGCCGTGCGTGGTAGCCATCACAGCGCTGCACCAGGACTCCGACGCGGCCACCGGATTCGTCGGTTCGTTTCTGGATATTTCGATTCAGAAGCAAGCCGAAAACCAAGCCCGGCAATTGGCGTTCTTTGATCCGCTCACCGAGTTGCCCAACCGCCGCCTATTTATCGACCGCCTGCAAACTGAAATCACCCAGGCAGTCGAAAAAAGGGAACTGGGCGCGCTGATGTTTATCGACTTGGATGACTTCAAGGTCTTGAACGATACCTATGGTCATACGGTCGGCGACCAATTGCTGCGACTAATCGCTACAAGACTCGGTCGCTTGGCTGGCAGCTCCGCCCTGGCGGCACGCCTCGGTGGTGACGAATTCGTCGTCATGTTGCCTGGCCTGGGGCCCGACGAGCCCGCGGCGCAGGACAAGGCCACGAATTTTGCCTGGCAGATTCGACGCGCCATACTGGATCCCTACGAACTCAGTACGCATTCGAACGACTCCCTGGACGGGCAATTCCTCCACTACAACATCAGTGGCAGCATCGGAGTGGCACTGTTTGGCGCAAAAGACGAGCCCGTGGTCGAAGTGCTCAAACGTGCCGATGTGGCCATGTACCAGTCAAAAGTGGCTGGCAAAGACACCATCCGTCTCTACGATCCGCGTGTGCAAAGCGCCTTGGGTGAACGGGTGGCGCTCAGCACAGAGCTGAACGCGGCGTTGGCGCAAGGCCAGTTGCTGTTGCATTACCAACTGCAAACCACAGCCGACGGCAAGCCCATGGGTGCTGAGTGTCTGCTGCGTTGGCTGCACCCGGTTCGCGGCATGGTGTCGCCGGTCGAGTTCATCGCGCTGGCGGAAGATTCGGGTGCCATTATCGGGATCGGCGACTGGGTCATCCGCCAGGCCTGCGCGACATTGACCCGCTGGGCCGAGGATGACCGCTTTGAGCCTCTGACGCTGAGCGTCAACGTCAGCCCGCGGCAGTTTACCGATGTGGATTTTGTCTTGCGCGTGGAAAAGGCGTTGCGCGAAACTGGCGCCAATCCGCGGCGCCTGTGCCTGGAAATTACCGAAGGCATTGTGCTGCAGGACGCTGATCAGGTGATCGAAAAAATGCGTCGCCTGTGCACCCTGGGGTTGAGCTTTTCGATTGACGATTTTGGTACCGGTTACTCATCCTTGTCCTATCTGCAGCGACTGCCCCTGCGCGAGTTGAAGATCGACAAAACCTTTGTTAACGACCTGGCGACCAACACCACGTCCGAAGCCATCGTGCGCGCCATCATTGCCTTGGGGCTGGGCATGAATATCGATGTGCTGGCAGAAGGCGTGGAAACTGAAAAGCAAAAAGAGCGCCTGACGGCGTTGGGCTGTGATCGCATGCAGGGCTATCTGTTTGCCCGCCCGATGAACCTGGACGCGATGGAACGCAAGCTCACGCAATAGGCACTGGTTCGTCGCAGACAGACACACAGACAGGCAGTTGTTGCGGATACTTTTTGTTGCGCGGCAACATTCAAAACTTGAATCAGGTCATGCGCCGATTCAATTGGACGCGTATGGAGCTCGCTCGCATACTGCGTCCACCCGCACAGGCTGCATTCGGATGCTGCAAGCGTGGCGACCCAAAAACATAAACGTAGGAGACAACATGACAGCAGCTTCCCCTGGATGGTTGGATAAGGAACGCATCATTGCCGGCCCGGGCTTTAACCGATGGCTGGTACCCCCCGCAGCTTTGGCTATTCACCTGTGCATCGGCATGGCCTATGGTTTTTCCGTGTTTTGGCTGCCTTTGAGCAAGGCACTAGGCATTAAAGAGGCCATCAAATGTGGCCCGGAGGTGGGCTTTTTTGGCCAGCTCTTTACGACCACGTGCGACTGGCAGATTTCCACTTTAGGCTGGATGTACACGCTCTTCTTCGTGTTGCTGGGTTCCAGCGCAGCGACCTGGGGCGGCTGGCTGGAACGCGCAGGCCCACGCAAGGCCGGTGTGGTGTCGGCTCTGTGCTGGTGTGGCGGCATGCTGTTTTCGGCGCTGGGCGTGTATATGCACCAGTTCTGGATGATGATTTTGGGCTCTGGCGTGATTGGCGGCATTGGCCTGGGCCTTGGCTATATCTCGCCGGTGTCCACGCTGATCAAGTGGTTCCCGGACAAGCGTGGCATGGCTACCGGCATGGCCATCATGGGCTTTGGCGGCGGTGCCATGATCGGCTCGCCGCTGGCAGCTGACCTGATGAAGTACTTTGCCAGCCCCACCAGCGTGGGCGTGATGCAGACCTTTGTGGTGATGGCGCTGGTCTATTTTGTGTTCATGATGGCCGGTGCCTTGGGCTACCGCGTGCCGGAAACCGGCTGGATGCCCAAGGGCTGGGTCGCTCCCAGCGGTATGGCGACGAACGTCATGATTACCAAACACCATGTGCATGTGAAAAAAGTCTGGGGCATTCCCCAGTTCTGGCTGATCTGGATGGTGCTGTGCATGAACGTGAGCGCCGGTATCGGCGTGATCGGCATGGCCTCGCCCATGTTGCAGGAAGTGTTCGGCGGCTCGCTGATTGGTGTGGCCAAAAAGTTTGGTGAACTCGACAAGGCGCAACTGGCCTCCATCGCGACGGTTGCCGCCGGCTTTACCGCGCTGCTCAGCCTATTCAACATCGGTGGACGTTTCTTCTGGGCCAGCCTGTCAGACAAGTTGGGTCGCAAGCTGACCTATGTGGTGTTCTTTGTTCTGGGTGGTGCCATGTACTTCAGCGTACCCGGCAGCGCAGCAGCAGGCAGCACCGTGCTGTTCGTTTCCGCCTTCTGTGTGATCCTGAGCATGTATGGCGGCGGCTTTGCCACCGTGCCAGCTTATCTGGCAGACATTTTCGGCACGCAAATGGTCGGCGCCATCCACGGTCGCTTGCTTACCGCCTGGGCCACGGCCGGTGTGCTGGGTCCGGTGGTTGTGAATTACATGCGCGAGTATCAACTCAGCTTGGGCATTCCGCGTGAGCAGGTCTACAACCAGACCATGTACATCCTGGTTGGCATGCTGGTGGTAGGTCTCATTTGCAACCTTCTGGTTCGCCCCTTGGACGATAAATGGTTCATGAATGCAGAAGAATTGGCAGAAGAAAAACGCTTGGCCCACGACAAGGCAGTGTCCAACGAGTTGCACCGTGCCGAAGGTGGCAGTGCCGACTCAGTGCCCACTGTGGTCGTGTATCTGGCCTGGGCCGCGGTGGGTCTGCCACTTTGCTGGGGCGTGTACCGCACCACACTGAGCGTGGCCAAGTTTTTCGCCTGATTGAATCAAAACGTCGTTGGTAATTGTGAGTGAATATGCATTCTTCTGTAGCCCCTTCTCCTGAAGTAAAAGCCGTGTCTCTGGGCACGGTAGACGACATGCGGGAACGCATTCGTCGCAAAAGCAAACTCAAGGGGCGACAGGCGGATGACGTTTCTGTCGCGGAGGTGCGCGCGCTGGTGGGACTTGCGCCGCATCGCCGCGATCTGCTGATCGAGCACTTGCACAAGCTCAACGACGCTTACCGCTGCCTACACGATCGGCATCTGGTGGCACTGGCCCGGGAGATGAACATCCCGATGGCTGAGGTATTTGAGGTGGCCACCTTCTATCACCACTTTGAGGTGGTGAAGGGGGATGCTGCTGCGCCTGGAATCACGGTGCGTGTCTGCGATGGTTTGAGTTGCGAGATGGCGGGTGCCCAGGATTTATTGAAGCGATTGCCTGCGCTGCTGGGCAACGCAGATGTGCGTGTGATACCCGCGCCGTGCCTGGGTCGCTGCGAGCAGGCGCCGGTGGCAGTGGTGCACCAGCACCCCGTGCCGCGAGCCACGCTGGAGAGTGTGGCGGCACTTGTGAAAGCGGCGGCGGGGCAACACCCCGAGGCCGCAGTGGATCAGGTGTTTGTAGCTGCCGAACAAGCCGAGCGCAGCGTCTCACCCGAGCCGCATGCCATTGAAGTGGCGCCCGGCTACACCGGCTACGAGGCCTACCGTGCGCAAGGCGGTTACGGCCTGGCCGCAGCCCTGGTGAATGGCGAGCACGAGGTCGAGTCCGTCATAAAGGCCATGGAAGACTCCGGCCTGCGGGGTCTGGGCGGCGCAGGCTTCCCGGCCGGGCGCAAGTGGCGTATCGTGCGCGACCAGCCCGCGCCCAAGCTCATGGCCGTCAACATTGACGAAGGCGAGCCCGGCACCTTCAAGGACCGCACTTACCTGGA
>CANFNO010000196.1 GCA_947447845.1 Burkholderiales bacterium
GACAAGGCACTGGCCCAGATGAAGAAGACCAAGATCAACGACGTCTTTGCCAAGGGCGGCATGATTCGTGACGACGGCCGCATGGTCCACGACATGTACCTGATGCAAGTGAAGACCCCCGACAAGTCGGTTGAGCCATGGGACTACTACAACGTCGTGGAAACGATCAAGGCGGACGTGGCTTTCACGACCAAGGCCGAGACCAAGTGCGCTGCCTGGAAGTAATTGATTACGCAATGGCGGAGTTTGGACTTGGTTTTTAGCTCCCCAATCCCCCCCGCCCCTTGTCCCCCGCCGGGACAAGGGGAGCCTAAAGCGGACAGCCGATTTGGATGTTGTGCGCCGAACACGTTACGACTGGCGCTCAATTGGAGATGGTTTGATTTTCAAACCGTTCAAAGCAAACCGGGAAACCAGAACTTGTACTCCAGTAAGGCCCTAGCCGAAGCGAACAAGCCAAATCGGCTGTCCGCGTTCGGCTCCCCTTGCCCAAGCGGGGGCAAGGGGCGGGGGATGGGGGAGTTCCATATGCAACCACTGCTAGTTTGATACTGGAGATTTGATGAGCGAGATATTCGGCATACCGATTCAGGCTTTCCTCGGGCAGTTGTTGCTCGGGTTGGTCAACGGTTCGTTTTACGCCATGCTCAGCCTGGGCCTGGCGGTGATTTTTGGTTTGCTGGGTATCGTCAACTTCGCCCACGGCGCGCTGTACATGATTGGCGCTTATGTGGCCTGGCTCAGCCTGGAGAAATTCGGGCTGAATTATTGGGTCGCGCTGGTGGTGTCGCCGCTGGTGGTGGGGCTTTTGGGGGTGGTGATTGAGCGCTTGTTCTTGAAGCGCCTTTACAAGCTTGACCCGCTCTATGGTCTGCTTTTGACTTTTGGCCTGGCTCTGATTGCCGAAGGCGTGTTCCGAGACCAGTTTGGTGTATCGGGCCAACAGTATCCGGTGCCTGAATTGCTCCAAGGCGCCACCAATCTGGGCTTCATGGTGTTGCCCAATTACCGGGCCTGGGTGGTTGTGTCTTGCTTGTCTATCTGCCTGGGGACCTGGTTCCTGATTGAGAAGACCAGCCTGGGTGCCACCTTGCGTGCCAGTACCGAGAACCCTCAACTGGTGCAGGCCTTTGGCATCAACGTGCCTTTGATGGTGACCATGACATACGCCGGTGGCGCTGCGCTGGCAGCCATTGCCGGCGTGCTTGCAGCGCCGGTGATTCAGATCACGCCGCTGATGGGCTCGAACCTGATCATCGTGGTGTTTGCGGTCGTGGTGATTGGCGGCATGGGTTCAATTCTGGGCTCCATCCTGACCGGCGTGATGCTGGGTCTGGTGGAAGGCCTGACCAAAGTTTTTTACCCCGAAGCTTCGAGCATCGTGGTGTTTGTGATCATGGTGATCGTGTTGATGGTCCGTCCCGCTGGCCTCTTTGGCAAGGAAAAATAACGTGAGTGCGTCTGCTTCTTCCTCCGCCGTTACATCCGCAGGTGTTTCAACCTCTGCTGTTACCGCTTCGAGCCATGGCCGCAAGCTTTGGCTGGTTGGGCTGGCACTGCTGGTGATTGCCCCTTTTCTCGGCGTGTATCCGGTCCTCTTGATGACGGCGCTGTGCTTTGCCATTTTTGCCTGCGCCTTCAATTTGCTGCTGGGTTACACCGGTCTGCTGTCTTTTGGTCACGCCGCCTTTATGGGTTCGGCTGCCTATGTCACCGGCTGGCTGGTGCGCAGCGGCGGTTGGTCGCCTGAGGCCGGTGTGCTGGCCGGGACCCTGTTTGCAGCTGTGCTGGGACTGCTGGTAGGGATGGTTGCTATACGCCGCCAGGGCATTTACTTCGCCATGGTGACGCTGGCCATGGCGCAGATGATTTACTTTCTCTGCCTGCAGGTGCCCTACACCGGTGGAGAGGATGGCCTGCAAGGCGTGCCACGCGGCAAATTGCTGGGCATCTTGCCGCTGGACAATGATCTGGTGATGTACTTTGTGGTGCTGGCGATTTTTGTAGCCGTGTTTTTGGCGGTGGTGCGCATCGTGTATTCCCCCTATGGCCAGGTGCTCAAGGCCATTCGCGAGAACGAGCCACGTGCCATTTCCCTGGGTTACGACGTAGACCGTTACAAGCTGCTGGCCTTTGTTCTATCCACCACCATTGCCGGGCTTGCCGGTTCGGTCAAGACCGTGGTGCTGGGCTTTGCTACGCTGTCAGACGTGCACTGGTCGCTTTCTGGCGAGGTGGTTCTGATGACGCTGCTGGGCGGCATGGGGACCTTTGCCGGACCTGTCGTGGGTGCTTTCACCATCATCGGCTTGCAGAACCTGCTGGCTGATCGGGTAGGCTCATGGGTTCAGGTGATCATCGGTGCCATATTCGTGTTCTGTGTGATTGCCTTTCGCAAGGGTATCGTGGGTGAATTGCTGGCCTGGCAACAACGTCGTCAGGCCAAATAAGCCCCGTTTGATGGGACGTAAGGTATGCAGTTTCGCATCGGAGAAGGCTGGGATATCCACGCACTGGTAGAGGGGCGCAAACTCGTGTTGGGTGGCGTTGAGATTGCGTTCCACAAGGGTTTGCTCGGTCACTCAGATGCCGATGCTTTGCTTCACGCCATCACTGATGCTTTGTTGGGTGCAGCAGCACTGGGCGACATTGGCACTTTGTTTCCCGATACAGATGTGAAGTTCAAAGGTGCCGATTCAGCCGTTTTGTTGGCCGAGGCCGCAGCGCAAGTACGCGCCCGTGGTTTTGAGATCAGCAACGTGGATTGCACGGTGGTTGCGCAGGCACCCAAATTGGCACCTTACAAGCAATCGATGCGCGCGCGCATCGCCCAGATTCTTGGCATCGCAGTGGATCAGGTCAATGTGAAGGCCAAGACTGCCGAAAAAATGGGGCCAGTCGGGGAGGGTCTTGCCATGGAAGCGCGGGCTGTGGCCCTGCTGTTTAAGGCTCAGGCGAACGCTTGAGTTTGATGTTGGCCGATAGCCCACCGGTTGTGGAATTGTTAAGTGCGAAAGCGCCACCCATGCGCTGTATGGTCTTCTCGACAATCGCCAGCCCTAGTCCGGCTCCGTTCGCCGCAGTTCGCGCAGCTTCTCCCCTGTAAAACGGTTTGGTGAGGTTGCCGATCTGGTCTGCAGGAACGCCCACACCATGGTCGCGGACCTTGATGAACACCCATTTGTCCCGCGCCACTGCGGATACCTCAATCATGGCAATGCCGCTGTCTGCAGACTTGCCATATTTGCGCGCATTCTCCAACAGGTTTGACATGATGCGGCTCAATTCCACATGGTCGGCCATGACCAGTAGACCTTCTTCTATCTTCAGCTTGACACGCGCGTCCGACTTGTCTTCAAACGGGTAGGCGCAGCTTTCGACAATCTCCTTGAGTGGCACCGCCGACAACTGCACCTTGTCGGGCCGTGCGTAGTCCAAAAATTTATCGATGATGGCGTCCAATTGGGCGATGTCGGCTGCCATATGCGCCCGTGCATCCAAGTCAGCTACGCTGAGTTCGGCCTCCAGGCGCAAACGGGCCAAGGGGGTACGCAAGTCATGCGAAATGCCAGCCAGCATCAAGGCCCGGTCCTGGTCCAGTTTGGCCAGTCGCTGGGCCATCCGATTAAAACCAATATTGACTTCGCGGATCTCGCTGGTGTGAACGCTTTCATCCAGACGACTCGCTTTGAAGTCACCCTCACGCACGCGGCTGGCGGCGAAAGACAGTGCCCTGAGAGGGCGATTGACCAGGCGTGCAATCAGGGCTGCACCGGTGAGGGATAGCCCGGCGGCGACAATCAGCCAGATGACCCAGGTCTTGCCGCCGGCCGGATTAAAGCGTTCCATGTCGGTGAGAAACCAGTAGGGGTCACCGTCCATTTCAAAGCTGATCCAAAGCCCGTTGCTTCCGTTGACCTGCTTGGCTACAACTGTCTGGTCACCCAGGCGGTGACGCAATTCACGCGCCATGTCCTGAGCAGTAATCTCGTCATCTGCCGCAACAAAAATGTCAGAATTTTCACGGGGAACGATGCGCAGACCTTCCTCCTGGGACATGGTCTTTAGCAGCGACAACCGGGCGATGGCATCGGCGTTAATGAGCGCAGCGCGGCTCAGATTCACTTGTGATGCGATCTGGCGCGCTGTCTGCACCGCATGGGGTTCAAACTCAAAAGCGCGCAGGGTTTGCAGCCAAGCAAGAATGCTGCCGAGCAAGAGCAGAGCCAGCATGAAGAACGTACGCCAGAACAGACTGAGTTCGCCCCAGGCAAAGCGCCTTTCCGTAGGCGCCTCCTCTTCCAAAGAAACGTCCTGCGGGTCCTCAAACTCAGTCAGCAGGGTCTCACTCACACGACATCTTCTGGGATAAATACATAGCCTACGCCCCAGACCGTTTGAATCATTCGGGGGTTGGCAGGATCAGTCTCGATCAGTTTGCGAAGGCGCGAAACCTGGACGTCCAGGCTGCGATCAAAGGGTTCGAACTCACGTCCACGCGAAAGCTGCGCAAGCTTTTCTCGCGACAAGGGCGTGCGGGGATGGCGCACAAGTGCCTTGAGCATGGCAAATTCACCCGTGGTCAAAGTCATCTCTTCGCCACTTTTGTGCAGGGTACGGGCACCCAGGTCAAAGCTGAAGACGCCAAAACGCACCACTTCGTTGTCGGTAGAGGGGGCTCCGGGTACTTCCGGTGCGGGCCGTCTGCGTAGCACCGCATGAATTCGTGCAAGCAATTCGCGCGGGTTGAATGGCTTTCCGAGGTAATCGTCGGCACCGACTTCCAAACCGACGATGCGATCCACGTCCTCACCCTTGGCGGTTAGCATGATTACGGGGGTAAGGTCGTTTGCGGCACGCAAGCGCCGGCAAATGGAAAGACCGTCTTCGCCGGGCATCATCAGGTCCAGCACAATCAGATCGGCAGTTTCGCGCATCATTACGCGGTTAAGCGACTTGCCGTCTTCGGCCAAGAGCACATCGAAACCTTCTTGCGTCAGGTAGCGTTTGAGCAAATCGCGGATGCGGGCGTCGTCGTCCACCACTAAAATTTTGTCAGGTCGGTCAGGCGTTTGCGTCATGGTGGCCTCAAATATGTAACAGAGCGAATTTTGCGCGGCCTCAGAGCCCAGGCGCCCTGTCAAGCAGTCACTTTGACACTATGTTACAAATATTTGGTCGCATCCAAGCAAGGTTTGCAGACAATGCAATTCACATTCCCGGCTAGGTCACCGCCCCTCATGTTGCGCATTTTTTTTGTTTGGTTCTTATTGCTGGCGCTCGGTATGGGTGTTTCGGCGCAGGAGGAACGCACAAAATCACCCGCCTATCTGGAGGCGCAGTCCGCATTAATGCAAATCAGGCAGCAGCAAAGACGGGATATGCTACGTGAGGCGCTAAAGTTGCAACGCGCTGAAACATCGGTTCCTGCTCGCCAGCTGACTGCACAGGAAAAAGCCGAGTTGCGCGAGCAATTGCGTCAGCAGCGGCAGGACCTGATTAATAAAGAAAACCAATAACAATCGAAAGGTTCACTGTGGAAATCCATCATCGCGCCAAGAAGGCGCTGTTTTTTGTCGCCTTGGTAAGTTTGAGTTCAATGGGTTGGGGTCAAGTGCAGGCTGCCGTTGAGCCAAGCAACATCGTGCAGTTGTCAGCCAGTGGCGTCGTAGAGGCTCAGCAAGACTGGCTTGTCATTACGCTGTCTGCGACGCGCCAGGGAAGTGACGCCAGCAATGTGCAGACCGCGCTGCGCGATGCGTCGGATGCCGCCTTAAGCGCGCTGAAGAAGACGGCGCAAACCGGTGCCATGGAGGTGCGTAGCGGTGCCTTCAATCTGCAGCCACGCTATAGCAACGATGGAAAAATCAATGGTTGGGTGGGTAGTTCTGAATTGGTTGTTGAGGGCAGCGACTTTGCAAGGATCAGTTTGGCAGCCGCCAAGGCCCAGACAATGACGGTCAGCAACCTCACATTTGGCCTAAGCCGTGCTGCACGGACGCAATTGGA
>CANFNO010000197.1 GCA_947447845.1 Burkholderiales bacterium
ATCGCTTTGTTTCTGCTGATGCCACTCACGCCCTTATCGGTCTACCTGTTTGCCAGTGCCATGGGCATGCTGTGGTTGTCTACGGTACCCGTGACCAATGCCATCGTGGCGCAAATTTTTGGCGTGTCACACCTGTCCATGCTGAGTGGTCTGGTATTTTTCAGTCACCAGGTGGGCTCCTTCGTCGGTGCCTGGCTGGGTGGCTACCTCTATGACAAGACCGGCAGCTATGACGTTGTCTGGAACATCTCCATTGGCCTTGGCGTGGCGGCTGCGCTGATCAATCTGCCTGTAAAGGAAGCCGCCATCGCGCGCCATCCGCATTTGCAGGCGACATGACGCAATCGCCCATAAGAGCAAGTTAATGCATCGCAAACGCCACCTCGCTTGGTTAATAGTGGCCCTTGCCTGTCTGGCGGGTGTGTTTGCGCTCTACACCCGGCCCGACTTTTTGCTGCAATTGAGCAACCAATTTTGGTCCTGCTTCTAGTCGCCCGTTTCAATTGCCGTACATGACACTTCCGAATCCGCCACCTTCGGCACACGCGCTGAGCGCACCCTCCCCTTGGATTGCCCGCTGGTCACACCTGCTTGCTCCCGGCTGCGAGGTGCTGGATGTGGCCTGCGGCAGCGGCCGCCATCTGCAATGGTTTGCATCGCGCGGCCATCCCGTGGTCGGCGTAGACCAGGACATTGCCACCGCCAGTTCCCATGTAGCCGCCGCGGAGTTGATTCAGGCGGATATCGAAAACGGACCCTGGCCCTTTCTTGACCGGCAAGACACGCGCCGTTTTGGCGCTGTGGTGGTCACCAACTACCTGTGGCGTCCCTTAATGCCCACGCTGCTGAAAAGCCTGGCGCCAGGAGGCTTGCTTTTGTATGAAACCTTTGCTGCCGGGAACGAAACGGTGGGTCGCCCAGCGCGGCCGGACTTCCTGCTGCAGCCGGGCGAATTGCTTCAAATGTGCGGCGGGCTGCAGGTGGTAGCCTATGAAAATGGCTTTGTGCCCAAGCCAGACCGTTTTGTACAGCGCATAGCCGCTTTTGCCCCAGCTTTACCCGCCCCAGCCGGAACAGAGATTTCACGGCATCCACTCTAGTTAAAATGATCGTTTACCGAACTACTGGCACGCCATGAACCCAACACACGGCCCTTTGCGGGGCAGCATTGTCGCCCTGGTCACTCCCATGCTCGAAGACGGAGCGGTCGACTACCCGGCTCTGCGCAAGCTGATTGACTGGCATATTGCCGAAGGCACCGACTGCATTGGTGTGGTCGGCACCACCGGCGAATCGCCCACGGTGAGCGTAGAAGAACACTGCGAAATCATCCGCGTATCGGTGGAACAGGCCGCAGGCCGCGTACCAGTGATGGCAGGCTGCGGTGGCAATTCCACCCGCGAGGCCATCAACCTGGCGCGATTTGCCAAACAGGTGGGCGCCGACAGCCAACTGCAGGTCGTGCCCTACTACAACAAGCCCACGCAAGAAGGCCAATACCAGCATTTCAAAGCGATCGCCGAAGCGGTAGACCTGCCGGTAATTCTGTACAACGTGCCTGGCCGCTCGGTAGCGGATATGGCGCACGACACCGTGTTGCGTCTGGCCCAAGTGCCCGGCATTGTCGGGATCAAGGAAGCCACCGGCAACATCGAACGCGCCCAGTGGCTGATCAAGGAAGCACCCAAAGATTTCGCTATTTATTCTGGCGATGATCCAACCGCAGTGGCCCTCATGCTGTGCGGCGGCCATGGCAATGTCAGCGTGACGGCCAATGTGGCACCCCGCCTGATGCACGAGTTGTGTATGGCGGCTATTGCCGGTGACGTGCAGCGCGCGATGGAAATTCAATTCAAGCTCTTGCCCCTTCACAAAGCGCTTTTTGTTGAGTCCAACCCCATTCCCGTGAAATGGGCCGTGGCCCGCATGGGACATAGCCAAGGCGCACTGCGCCTGCCGCTGACCACACTGACAGAGCCCAGCCAGCAGATGCTGGAACGGGTGATGCAAGCCACTGGCCTGATTTAAGCCCCGCGTAAAAGAAGAGGAACTCTGTGAAATCGATTATTCAAATGACCGCATTGGGCACTGCCCTGGCATTGGCGGGCTGCTCCGCTTTGGAATCTGACAAAGTGGACTACCGCAGTGGTACGGTCAAAGCGCCTTCGCTATTGGTTCCGCCGGACCTGACCCAATTGTCAAAAGACACGCGCTACACCGTGGTTGATGGTGGAGTATCAGCTTCGGGTTACAAGCCCGAACAGGCCGCCATTGCCAAGTTGCCAGTCGCATCAACAGCAATCGGCGATGTGCGAATTGAGCGCGCAGGAAATCAACGCTGGCTGGTCGTGAAGCGCCCTGCTGACAAGCTTTGGGAACCAGTCAAGGACTTCTGGCAGGAAAACGGTTTTCTGCTGGCTATGGATCAGCGCAATCTGGGCATCATGGAAACCGACTGGGCCGAAAATCGGGCCAAGATTCCGCAGGACATGATCCGCAATTCCCTGGGCAAATTACTGGACTCGTTCTACTCCACAGCGGAACGTGACAAGTTTCGCACCCGGCTGGAAACCAACGCTGCGGGTGAAACGGAGATTTTCATAAGCCACCGCGGCGTGACTGAGGTCTACACCAAGGAGCGTTCGGACCAAACGGTCTGGCAACCCCGGCCGAGCGATCCGGAGTTGGAGACGGAGTTTCTGCGCCGTCTGATGGTCAGCCTGGGATCTACCGCCGAACAAGCTAAAGCCTTGGTGGCTCCTGCCGGCACATCTAAATCCGTAGCTAGCCTGGGCACCGCAGACGGTCGTCCCGTGGTGCAAATTGCCGAAGGCTTCGACCGAGCTTGGCGTCGTGTCGGCCTGGCACTGGACCGCACAGGTTTCACTGTCGAGGACCGCGACCGCAAGCAAGGTATTTACTTTGTTCGCTACGTGTCAGCTGATACCGGAGCCAACACAGAACCCGGATTTTTTGGAAAACTATTCGGCGGCGCTTCAGTGAAGTCTGCCGAGGCGACAAAATTCCAGATTGCTGTAAAGAGCCAAGGTGAAAATACTGTCGTGTCTGTTCTGGACAGCAAGGGTGCTCCAGAGTCTTCGGCCAGTGCCCAGCGCATCGCCAAGGTGATCGCCGACGACATCAAATAATCAACATAATCGCGGCGCTGGCTCATTGCCAGTAGCCAAAAAAAAGCCACCCGAAGGTGGCTTTTTTTTGGCTCAAGTAACGAATTACTTGGCTGCAGATGCGTCAGCAGCAGGAGCAGCTGCGGGAGCAGATGCGTCAGCAGCAGGTGCGGGAGCAGGAGCAGCAGCAGGTGCGGGAGCAGGTGCAGGAGCTTCTTCTTTCTTACCGCAAGCAGCAAGAGCAGCAGCAGCAATGATGGCTGCCAATACGAGTGATTTGTTCATGGTTTTTGGACTAAAGTGAGTTAACGAAACAATTTCCGGAAATTGTCTTAGCAGCAAGCCACCAAGACCCCGACAAGAAGCATTCGATCTCTTTTTGTCAGAGCCTTGAATTATACAATGTTTGTACAGGGGCTACGGGAAAACCCTTTCACACCAAATTAGAGACCCAGTGTGCTGGATGGAAAACCCGGTGAGCTTTGTCTCTTACGCTCTTCTAATTCCTCGCGTAGAAGCAGTCGCATGCGAGGCTCCATACTGGCTACGCCGGTGCAACTTTGAACATTCAAACGGCGCATGGCCCAGGTTGGCGTCCATAACGCGCTTGGAAAATCGGTTTCACCAACGTCTTTGCAGACGCGACATTCCACGAGATGATCCCAACGCACACGCCAATCGACAAACCGGTGGTGAATGCGCCGCATCGCATCAAAGTTGCGCGCCAGAAGCGTGAGTTTGCGTCCGCGCTGTGACCATGCGTTAAGCCCCTCCACAACGCTCTTTTCGTAAAGTGGCCAGTCCTCAAACGTGGCATCACTCCAAACCATTTCGACCCAGCCTTGGCTACTGGCATGCAGCATGGCGCTGCGCACCAGGTCAGCAAAGGCACTGGGGCCAGCAAAGGCGCCTTGCGCCAGCGGTGCAAGTTGTTGCCCTTTCGTCGGATCTTCAGGCAAGTCCATAAAGCCATCCATCTTCACCCCACTGCGTTAGTAATTCACGCGCACCGTCACTGAGCTTCGCCACCTGTGACGATGACAACTCCCGCTCGTCGGCCAACTTACGCATCAGCTTGGCATCGCTTCCGGCAGCGCGGAAGCTCTCGCCGTTGATGAACACATGTTTGGCGTCGTACATCATGCGGGAACGTCGGTCCAGCCGCACGCCCACACCCTCTTCAAAATCCTGCTCACCATGAAACCAGACGTGGGCCTTGGGCTCGGTCATGATTTCACCCAACGAGCGCTGCAGCGCCAGCGGGTCCTTCAAGGCTGCGGCCAGCGCGTCCTGTGCGAACTTCAAGAGACCGGCAGGAATTTCGCCACATCCGCTAACCGCCGGCTGTTGAGGGTCGCGATAAATCGCGCTTCCGACATCGTCAGCAGCCTGCTCGGCCAGGCACTGCAGCAACTCGCGCGCTATTTCACCCTTCACAGGCGAGCGGAAACCGATGGAATAAGTCATGCACTCGCCCTCGGCAATGCCGTCGTGCGCCCAGTCCGGCGGCAGGTACAACATGTCGCCGGGCTCCAGCACAAACTCCTGCTCGGGTACAAAGTTGGCCAGAATTTTGACTGGCATATCTGGCACCAGACTCAGGTCTTTTTGGCGGCCAATGCGCCAGTGCCGACGTCCCTGCGCTTGCAACAAAAACACGTCATAGCTGTCAAAGTGCGGCCCCACGCCGCCGGTATCGGTGGCGTAGCTGATCATCAGGTCATCCAGGCGTGCATCGGGCACAAAGCGGAACTGGTTCATTAACTGGTGCACGCGCTCATCGTGAAGGTCAACGCCCTGCACCAGTACGGTCCAACCCGGCTGTTTGAAGGCCGGATAGTCCTTGCGTGCAAACGGACCGTGCTTGAGGCGCCACTGTCCCTTTTTGTCAGCCTTGGCCTGCACCACGAGGCGGGACTCCACATCATCCTGCGCCGCCAGATCAATCAACTCGGCACGGTCCAGCAGCGGCTTGAAGCCGGGAATTGCCGCGCGTATCAGCAGCGGCTTTTTCTCCCAGTAACGGCGCATAAAGGTCTCAGGCGACAGTCCGCCGAGCAATTGAAGGGGGGTGGTAATGTTCATGGGACAATTCTGCATGGAAATCACACCTCAATGCGTCGTTGCCCTTACCTGGACGCTGAAAGACACCCTGGGCGAAGAACTGGACGTGCTGGACGATCCGGTTGAATTTTTGATTGGTGGTCACGATTTACTGCCTGTAATCGAAGCGGCAATGCTGGGTCTGGCGGTCGGTGCCAAGCTTGATTTGCAAATTGAGCCGGAACAGGGATTCGGCGACTTCAACGACCAGTTGCTGTTCTTGGAGCCACGCGCCCTGTTTCCCAAAGATTTGGCAATCGGCCTGACCTTCGAAGGATTCGCCCTCCCCGCAGGCTGCAACCCGGATGCGCCCAAAGAGGCCCTTTACACCGTGACGGACATCTACCCTGATCACGTGGTACTGGACGGTAACCACCCGCTGGCAGGCATTGCCATTCGACTCAGTCTCAAGGTAGAGGGTGTGCGCGAGGCCACCGAAGATGAAATCGGCCGGGGCTCCACCGGCACCGGCTTTTTCCGCATTCAGCCGCTGCACGAACAAGGACCAGGCAGCGACAGCCTGCATTAACGCAAAAACCCCGTGGAACCGGCTTCGCCGGGCCACTGGGGTTTGAGCTTGCCCTTGTTTAACGTATCCCTTAGCAGAGACCGTTAAGCAGACTTTCTTGCCTGGGCTGCCAGCCAGTTTTTCTCCTACTTCATCGGGCTCACATAACCCAGCGTCGAATGCAGGCGTGTAGCGTTGTAGAACGCCAGCCAGTCCATGACCTCGGATTGTGCAGCCTGACGCGTCGCAAACCGTCTGCCATGCGTAC
>CANFNO010000198.1 GCA_947447845.1 Burkholderiales bacterium
CATTGGCCGCCATCCAGTAGTACAACCACATGGCGTGGGTGCCGGTGGGGAAGGTTTGGGCAAAGGTGTATTCGCGCTTCTCGGCCGCCATCAGCTTGGCCAGACCGGCACCATCCACCGCACCCTTGTCGGCCAGCTTCTTGGAAAGCGTAATCGCCTGGCCGTTGTTGTTGAGTGTCATCAGCACAGCCATATCTTTCTTGGGGCCGCCAATGCCGAGGTGCACGCCATAGACCAGGCCATACAGCACATGGGCAAAGTCCAGTTCGCCATTGACCAGTTTGTCGCGCACGCTGGCCCAGCTGGATTCCTTGCTGGGGATGATCTTGACGCCGTATTTCTGGTCAATACCCAGCACGGACGCCATGACCACGCTGGCGCAGTCAGTCAGCGGGATGAAGCCGATCTTCACCTCGGTTTTTTCGGGGGCATCCGAGCCACCGGCATAGACTGCCGCCCGCAGCGCTGGGTCCACGCCAAAAGCACCTACGGCTGCGGTTTGCAGCACAGCGCGGCGTGTGAGCTTGGTTTTCAGAAGATCCGTCATGGCAACACTCCGATGAGAAAAACAAAAACAAAAAAGGCGTCCGCACAGGCCACACATCGCTTGAAGCATGTGGGGCCGTGGGGACGCCTTTGTCCTTTGGATGGGCTGCAACCGCCGTTGGCTGCTGCACATCGCTTGACCATCGCTGGTCTTGTTTTTAACTACGCAAGCTGCATGCCAGGTTTGACAAACCCTGCCGCCCCGACTTTCGTACACCCACAATGCAGGCCGACGCAGGGCGGTGTGGCGCTCTGCGACGGTAGGTAAAGGAGGAGCCCGCTTCAGCGGGCGGGGGACACGGACGACGCAGAGTGCCACGCCGGCCTGCGTCCACAAGTGCCTTCAAAACACGCACACTTTTTGTGCAATGCACCAATTGCGCGTATTTCTCGCCCGAAAGTGCGCCGATCTATCCGAGCAGATCCGCCACGTCCAGCATGCGCTGCGCCACTTCCACGATCTTCAGGTTCTTATCCATGGCCGCATTGCGCAGCCTGGCATAGGCCTCGTTTTCGCTGAGCTTTTGGCGCTCCATCAACAAAGCCTTGGCGCGGTCAATCACGCGGCGTTCCTGCGCACTGGCGCTGAGTTGGTTGATCTCAAGGCGTGCATCGGCCAGTTCCTGACGCAGCGCCTGCTCATGTTGAAAGCGCGCCATGGCCACGTCCAGAATCGGGCGAATGCGGTCAGACTGCAGCCCAGCCACGATGTAGGCGGTGACGCCCGCCGCCACGGCTGCACGGGCATTGCCGCTGTCGTGGTCGTTGGTAAACATGACGATGGGGCGGCGCGCATCGCGGGTGGCCATCACCACATGTTCCAGCGCGTCGCGGGCATCGCTCTCGGCATCCACAATGATCAGGTCAGGGCGCAACTGGGCCAGGCGCTCAGTCAGATACACATCGGCAGGCAGCGAGGCCACCAGATTGAAACCACTCTCCAGCAAACCGATGCGCAAACTGCGCGAGCGCTCGGCCTGGTCGAGGGCATGTTCGTCCTGCGGATCGGCCAAATCGAGGTCGGGGGAAATTACAACAATTCGGATCGCGTCGGTCATTTCACCGTGTGACGCAATATCTGCGCCACGGAAGAACCGCGCAGTTCCAAGCGTCAGCGCAAGCAGTGGCGCGGTAGATCGCTTAGGCTCATACAAAGAATTCAATCGGTCTGCAAAAGCGCGAGTTGCGCCTCAAGTTCACGGATGCGCTGGTCCCTGGCATCGAGTGCCTCTTTCACTTTGACGGCTTCAAAGCGCACGGGAATGTGTTGTGGGCAATTCGCATCCCAAGCGGTCACCGCAAAGACAATCACCTGCTCAGGTTTGGCTGGGTAATCGGCGGGCATCAACTTAGCAACCAGATCCTTGTCGCCTTCAACTACTTTGGCTTCACCCCAAATTTTGATGCGCTGCCGGTGCGCATAGTCCATCAAGAACACATGCGCCTTGGGGTTTTCCGACAGGTTCCCCTGCGAGATGAATTGCTTGTTTCCTGTGTAGTCAACAAAGGCCAGCGTGTGCGCATCCAACACATGCAAAAAGCCCGCTGGCCCACCGCGATGCTGAATGTAGGGCTGTCCGTCCGCGTTGACCGTCGCCATGTAGAAACTGGTTTGCAAAGCGATGAAATCCTTCAGGTCTGGCGTGATGGCTGATTCCCACGAACCGCTTTGTTCCATGCGGGCATAGCCATGGCGAGACCCCTTGCGAGATTGGATTGCCTTTACCGTGGGCGTAAAGGCGATATCGCTGGTGTATTCAAGTGTGTTGTCCATACCTTAGAGCCCGATCAGGAATTCGGAGCGATAGCGCCATTGGCTCTGCGCTGAGTAGGCCAGTGCGACCCGTGCCGGATCCCGGGAGTTCCAGGCGTCTTTTGCCAGTCTGACTTTTTGGGTGGCGGATTCCAAAGTGAACGGAGGCAGTGGCGGGCGCGGTTGTTCGGTGTGGGGGTTCATGGTGACTCCATCTGGATGTTGGGGTGGGTTGCCTGGGATAGCGGCAACCCGGTTGGCTTATGCCGCCAACTTGGCTTGGACGACAGGGAAGTCGATGTCGGTCAACGCCACGTTGTTGATGTAGTTGGTCAGCACATTCACGGCGACGTTGGCGACAATTTCAACTACGGATGCTTCATCGAAGCCGGCCAGGCGCAATGTGGCCAGGTCTGCGTCACTGACCCGTCCGCGGGACTGGGCAACGCGCAACGCGAACTGAAGTGCCGCCTCGGTGCTGGCGTCTTCGGAGTGGCCATCGCGTGCCGCGTTGAGTTCGGCGATGCTGAGCTTGGCCACGTTGCGACCCAGGTAATCATGGGCCGAGAGGCAATAGTCGCAACCGTTGTATTCCGCAATGGTCAAGGCAATGCGTTCACGCAATTGAACACCGAGCTTGCCTTTAGCCAAGGCGCCGTTCAAGGACAAATAGCCTTCCAGGGCAGCAGGGCTGTGGCCTACCAGTTTCATCAGGTTCGGGACAACGCCGAGTTGCTTTTGCACGGCAGCCAATAGGGGCTTGGAGGCTTCGACAGAGTTGTCTACGGTGGGGATGCTGATACGGGACATGGTGATTTCCTTCAAGGGTTAGGGTGGTTTGGAACTTGTCTTCGCTGCGTTTTCAGCGAATGGATGAACTGTATTTAGTTCACTTGAAATAGAGAATCACCGATAAAATCAATTCACCATTCCATTTATCGGAATACTATGGACAGATTTCACCTGATCAACGTCTTTGTCGCGGTGGTCGACACGAACGGCTTTGCCGGGGCCGCGCGCAAGCTGAATATGTCGCCTCCGGCCGTGACCCGCGCCATCAACGAGCTGGAAACCCACCTGGGGCTACGGCTTTTGACCCGCACCACGCGAACCGTCCGGGTCACAGACGCGGGAGAGCGCTATGTGCAGGATTGCAAACGCATCCTGGCGGAATTGCTGGAAGCCGATGAATCCGTCAGTGGCATGCATTCATCGCCCAAGGGACGACTCACCATCACCGCGCCCGTGTTGTTCGGCGGCATGCACGTCACCCCCGTGGTGACTGAATACCTGACGCGCTACCCCGAGGTGAGTGCATCCTGTCTGTTCTTGGACCGCGTGGTCAATCTGCTGGATGAAGGGGTCGATGTCGCCGTGCGTATCGGTGAACTGCCGGACTCCACCATGCAAGCCATTCGTGTGGGGCAAGTGCGGCGCGTGATCTGCGCTGCCCCCAGTTATCTCGCTGCCAATGGCATTCCGACATCGCCCGACGACTTGCACGCGCACACCATCATTTCAGCCAGCAGCGTGACGCCCAACCCGGAATGGAGGCTGATGGATAAAGGGGTACTCAAAAGCGTTCGACTGCAGGCCCGCATGATTACGACGACCAACGATTCTGCGGTCGCCGCAGCGGTGAGCGGTTTCGGCTTGACGCGCCTGCTCATCTACCAAGTGGCGGATCATTTGCGGACTGGCAAATTGAAGACGGTTTTGCCGGACTTTGAACCGGCAGCATTGCCGGTGCACGTGGTGCACCGCGAGGGTCGGCAAGCGCCCCAACGGGTTCGTGCCTTCTTGGACTTGGCGATTGAGCGATTACGCCAGGACACTACGCTCAATTAGGCCGACGAAATTTATTATCAAGGCAGAATTGCCATTGCAATCAAGGAGTAAATCATGAGGTTCGCCTACACCATTGTTTATGTTGCTGACGTACTTGCTTCGGTGGAATTTTTTGAAAAGGCCTTTGGCTTGAAGCGGCGATTCGTTCACGAATCCGGCTACGGCGAGATGGACACCGGTGCAACCGCGTTGGCGTTTGCCACCCATGAACTAGGTGCATCCAATTTGCCGGGCGGCTATGTGAAGGCAAGCCAATCCGCTGTGCCGCTGGGCATGGAGATAGCCTTAGTCACAGAAAATGTTGCCGAAGCGCACGCAAGGGCCGTCGCTGCCGGAGCGGTGTCCCTCAAGGAGCCCTTGCAGAAACCCTGGGGCCAAACTGTTTCCTATGTCCGTTGCCCTGACGGAACACTGGTCGAGATTTGTTCACCGGTCGCCACTTAAATTGCAGTCTCCGTCAAGGGGAGTTGGTCCACCAGGTCTCGCCCAGTTGGCTCTGCAGCCATTGAATGAAGCTGCTCACCTTGGCCGGTACCTGACGCGGCGAGGGATAGACAGCGTGGATCTCTTGCGAGGGCAACGACCATTCGGTCAGCACCGGCTGCACCGCGCCCGATTGCACGGACTCGTACGCCACATACCAGGGCAGGGCCGCAAGCCCCATGTCGCCGCGCGCCGCAGACAGCAGAGCCGACAGGTTGTTGGAGCGCAGCGCGCCACGCACGCTGGTGGGGTGCAGCCGCCCGTCCGCGCCGGTGAAGAGCCACCGCGCATCCCCCTGCACGGTGCTGTAGACCAAGGCCTCGTGCGCTGCCAGATCCTCCGGGTTGTGCGGCACACCGCGCTCTGCCAGGTAAGCGGGTGAGCCCACCACCACCCAGGGATTGATGCCCAGAAACCGCGCGCCGAGCGTGGAGTCAGCCAGGCGGCCCATGCGGATGGCCACATCAATGCCCTGCTCCACCAGGTCCACATAGCGGTCCTCAAAGGTCAGCTCGATCTGCAATTTGGGATTCTGCTTCATGAAACGCATCACCAAGGGCACCAGCACCCGTCGGCCGAACGCCACCGAGGTGCTGATGCGCAAGGCCCCCTGCACCTGCGACTGCAGCAGTGCCGCCACCGACTGGGCTTCTTCAAAATGGTGGTCAATCAGTTTGCATTTCTCGTAATACAAAAGCCCGATTTCAGTCGGTGTCACACCATGCGTGGAACGGTGCAGCAGGCGCGAGCCGAGCTGTGCCTCCAACTGCGCCACCACCTTGGTGGCAGAGGGCTGGCCGATACCCAGCTCGGCTGCAGCCTTGCTAAAAGAGCCCAGGTCCACCACCCGGATAAAGAGCCTCACGGCATACAAGTTGTCCATGCGTCAAGTATTCCACGCAGGTCGCCCGTCGCCCCATTCCAATTTGGAATAACCGTAATGCTGCAGCAGGCTATTCCGTTAACGGCGCCCGCCACAGACACTTGCCCCACTGAATTAGCAACCCCAACTGGAGATTGAATATGGCAAAGATGAAGGCCGCCATGGCTGCCGTGCTGGTGATGGAAAAAGAAGGCATTACCCAAGCGTTTGGAGTACCGGGTGCAGCCATCAATCCGCTTTATGCAGCGCTGCGTGAACGTGCATCGATCTCGCACATTCTGGCCCGCCACGTGGAAGGCGCCTCTCACATGGCCGAGGGCTACACCCGCGCCAAGGCCGGCAACATCGGTGTCTGCATCGGCACCAGCGGCCCCGCCGGCACCGACATGATCACCGGCCTGTATTCGGCGATTGCCGATAGCATTCCGATTCTGTGCATCACCGGCCAGGCACCGCGTGC
>CANFNO010000199.1 GCA_947447845.1 Burkholderiales bacterium
AGCAAGGCCTTTGGCCCGTCATCCTGGCGCAACATGGCCACCAGCACGTGGGCCGGTTCGATATAGGCATGGTCATTGCCCAGCGCTAACGACTGCGCGTCGCCCAGGGCTTCCTGAAATTTAGTTGTTAGTTTGTCAGTGCGCATATGAATTCCTTTGGACTGTTTGGTCTGATGCCCCACAGCTTGAGGCCTTGGGACATGTTTTCAAGTGCAGTAGGTCACTTAGCCAATATCTGACGCTGATATCCGTCAACAAAGACGCAACTGAATCTCAAGGTTCAGCTTCTCCGGCCCTTGCTTGTTCGACTGCGCTCAGGCTGAGGTGCCTGAAGGTATAGGGGGTGTTGAAGGCGTTGCAAACCAGAACTGTTCGCAGGGCGAAGCGGGTATGGGCGGGGGCCGATTTGCGGGCCTTTGACGCCATGAGGCCCCCGCCCATACCCGCTTCGCCCCACCACACCAGCGGGCGTGAAACGCATAGAGCCAAGGCTAAAACAACTAAGAAGCGTTGGACCCGGCAATACCCCAACGCGCCAAGGCATCGTCGTCACTAACCCGCGCATCCACCCAATGCGCGCCATCGGGCGTGGCTTCCTTCTTCCAGAAAGGCGCCTGCGTCTTCAGGTAGTCCATCAAAAACTCACAGGCCTTGAAACTCTCTCCCCGGTGCGCCGAGGTGACAGCTACCAAGACGATCTGATCCAGCGGTTGCAATAGACCCACCCGGTGGACAACGCGCGCGCCAAAGATGTCAAAACGACCCTGCGCCTCGTCAATCATGGCCTCGATCGACCTCTCGGTCATGCCAGGGTAATGTTCCAACTCCAGGGACTGAACCGACGGGTCCACACCGCCATTGCGATCCCGCACGGTACCCACAAAACTGCACACCGCCCCCACGCGCTTGTCACCGGCACGCAAACGGGCGACTTCCTCGGACAAATCAAAGTCCAGGGTCTGAATGGAAACGCGCGAAGTGCTCATATTGCAACCCTAGCCGCCAGTAACCGGTGGAAAAAAGGCGACTTCACAGCCTTCAACCAAGGCCGCAGACTCGTCGCTCATGACCTGATTCAGCGCCATGCGCACCGCACGGCCACGGGCCAGGGCTTCGCCTGAAGCGCCCGGGCGGGCAATCAAGGTGTCGCGCAGTTGGGCCAGTGTCACAGCGGATGTATCCAGCGATTCAGAGGCCTGGCCGACAGCCTCGCGTATGGACGCGAAGTAACGAATGGTGATCTTCATGCGAGCAACTCTGCAAAGGAATAGAAGCGCACAGAATCGCCCTTTTGAATAGTTTGACCACCTGGGTTATCCACCAGACCATCGCCCCAGACGGCCGAAGTCAGCACGCCAGAACTCTGGTTGGCAAACAGATCCAGGCCGCCTTGCCCATTGCGGCGGACCCGCAAAAACTCCTGGCGCCTGTCGGCGCGCGGCCAATCGAAATCAGCGCGAATGCTGGCACCCAAAGGCTTCACATCCGCCACACCTTGCAGACGCAACAGGAAGGGACGCACCAGCAGTAGGAACGTGACAAAGCTGGAAACCGGGTTGCCAGGCAGGCCGATGAAATGGGCTGCGCCGACCTTGCCATGGGCAAAAGGCTTGCCCGGTTTGATGGCGATCTGCAGCAGGTCAAGGCTTCCCAGCGACTGAACTGCCGGCTTGATGTGGTCTTCTTCACCAACCGATACACCGCCACTGGTCAAAATCACGTCATGGGCTACGCTTGCATCACGCATCGCGTTCACCGTGGCATCCAGCTTGTCGGGCACGATGCCGAAATCGGTCACCTCGCAACCCATGCGACGCAAAAGACTGTTCAGAAAAAACCGATTTGAGTTGTAAATGGCGCCGGGCGGCATGTTTTGTGGCGCCACCGTGCCGGGCATCACCAACTCGTCGCCCGTAGAGAACAGCGCCACGCGCGGACGCTTCACCACAACGAGTTTGTCCATTCCAATACTGGCGGCCAAGCCCAATTCAGCGGGACCCAAGCGCTGGCCCCGGGCCAACACCACGGCACCGCTTGTCACATCCTCGCCAGCGCGGCGAATCCATTGACCGGACCTTGGAATGACGTTGACCTGCACCCGCGCCGCATCACCGGCGCTGCCGGATACGGCCACGCAGTCTTCCTGCATGACCACGGCATCCGCACCGGCTGGAATCGGAGCACCGGTAAAAATGCGGGCCACGGATTGCGCCTGCAAAGGCGTGCCGGCGGAACCTGCCGGAATGCGCTGTGAAACCGGCATTTCCACGCCAGGTGCCGTCACATCCAGAACCCGCACGGCATAGCCATCCATGGAACTGTTGTCCTGCGGTGGGACGTGCAAATCCGAGACAACATCCTGGGCCAGTACGCGACCATCGGCATCCAGGGTTGCGACCTGCTCGGTCGCCTCAATCGACCGCACTGTCGACAGCAAAAGCGCCATCGCATCAGCCAAAGGCAGGAGCGGAGCGCGCGCAGGAGACATTGCCATAGCTGTTGCCCTATCGTTTTAGTCTAGTAGCCGCACTCGCGTGCAATGAGTGCCTTGATCGGTTCCGCATCGGCCGCCATAAGCTGCACGCGCTTGGGCAGGGCTTCGATGCCTTCGAAGCCCACCGGGCGCTCCGGCTCGCGACCTAAGGCCTCCACAATGGTGGCTGCAAACTTGATGGGCAAAGCGGTTTCAAGCACGATCATGGGCGTGGTCGCAGAACGCTTTTCCAGCGCCACCTTTAACGCATCAGCGGTATGGGTGTCGATCATGAAACCGTGTTGCTCAAAAGTGGCGCGTATGGTGGCCAGACGATCGGAATGGGTGCTCTTGCCACTGACAAAACCATAGCGACTGGCGGCTTGCTCAAACAGAGGATCAGCGCTCAGATCAAAGCGACCTTCCTTGTTGATCACATCACCAAACAGTGACTTGACGCGTGTACCGTCACGGCCCAACAGATCAAAGACAAAGCGCTCGAAATTGCTGGCCTTGGAAATATCCATGGACGGGCTGGAGGTCTCAAAGGTATCCGCGCTGCCACGCACCCGGTAAACGCCAGTGCGGAAAAACTCGTCGAGCACATCGTTTTCGTTGGTGGCTACCACCAACTGCTCAATGGGAAGTCCCATCATGCGGGCGACATGGCCGGCGCAGACATTTCCGAAGTTGCCGCTAGGCACGGCGAAGGAGACTTTTTGGGCTTTGCGATTCGTCGACGCGCCGCCCCTAGACGAATCAGCCCCCTCGGGGGGCAGCGAGGACACGCCAGTGCCGAGCGTGGGGGCCACTTCAGTGGCCTGGATGTAGCCAGCGAAGTAGTACACCACTTGGGCTAGCAGACGCGCCCAATTAATTGAGTTAACGGTACCAATCTTGTATTTGCGCTTGAAATCCAGGTCATTGCTGACCGCCTTGACGATGTCCTGGCAATCATCAAACACACCTTCAACCGCGATGTTGTAGATGTTGGCATCCTGCAGGCTAAACATCTGTGCCTGCTGGAACGGACTCATGCGGCCATTCGGGCTGGTCATGAATACGCGCACACCCTTTTTGCCGCGCATGGCGTATTCGGCTGCACTGCCGGTGTCACCGCTGGTTGCGCCCAAAATGTTCAGTTCTTCACCACGGCGAGTCAATTCGTACTCGAACAAATTGCCCAGTAATTGCATCGCCATGTCTTTGAAGGCCAGTGTCGGGCCGTTGGACAGGGCTTCTATCCACAGACCGTCTTCCACATGGCGCAGCGGCACGATTTCACCCGTGCCAAATACTTCGGCGGTATAGGTCTTGGCGCACAAAGCACGCAAATCCTCAGCCGGAATATCGTCGATGTAGAGCGACAAAATTTCGAAAGCCAGAGCGGCATAGCCCTGCTCGTGGTAGACCGCTCGCCACTGACCCAAGGTGGCATCGCTGACCTGGGGATAGCTTTCAGGCAAATAGAGCCCGCCGTCCGGCGCCAATCCTTCCAACAGGATTTCACAAAAGCGCTTGCGCTCAGTGGAACTGGCGTCGGCGCGCGTGCTCAGGTATTTCATGCCAATTCTTCCTTGCGGATACGGGTAATGGGCTCCAGCACGGTGGGCAGGGCTTGCATGGCGGCCAGTGCCACGTTCATCTTGGCTTCCACGCAGTCGTGTGTCAGGATGATGAGGTCGGTTTGCGCCGCATCAGCGCCACCGACTTCATCGGCTTCGCGTTGCAGCACGGCGTCGATGCTGATGCCGGACTCGGCCAGAATGCCGGTCACCTTGGCCAGCACGCCAGCTTGGTCAGCCACGCGCAGTCGCAGGTAATAGCTGGTCACCACATCGGCCATCGGCAGGATGGGGGTGTCGCTCATTGCGCCAGGTTGGAAGGCCAGGTGCGGCACGCGCTGCGCCGAGTCAGCCGTATGCAGGCGAGTGATGTCGACCAAATCGGCAATCACAGCGCTGGCCGTCGGCTCAGAGCCCGCGCCCTTGCCGTAGTACAGCGTGGTGCCGACGGCGTCGCCCTGCACCACCACGGCGTTCATGGCGCCTTCCACATTGGCGATCAGGCGCTTGGAGGGCACCAGGCTGGGATGCACGCGCAGTTCAATGCCTTCCGGGCGGCGCTTGGCAATGCCCAAGAGCTTGATGCGATAGCCGAGTTGCTCAGCGTACTTGATGTCCTGGCTTGAGAGTTTGGTAATGCCTTCGACATAGGCTTTGTCAAACTGCACAGGCACGCCAAAGGCGATGGCCGACATGATGGTGGCCTTGTGGGCAGCGTCAATGCCTTCAATGTCGAAGGTTGGGTCCGCTTCGGCGTAACCCAAGCGCTGCGCTTCCTTCAGCACCACAGCAAAGTCCAAACCCTTTGAGCGCATCTCGGACAAGATGAAGTTGGTGGTGCCGTTAATGATGCCGGCAATCCACTCGATACGGTTAGCGGTCAGGCCTTCGCGCAGCGCCTTGATGATAGGAATGCCACCGGCCACGGCCGCTTCAAACGCGACCATCACGCCTTTGGCCGAAGCCGCCGCAAATATCTCGGTGCCATGCACGGCCAGCAGGGCCTTGTTGGCGGTGACCACATGCTTGCCCGCCGCGATGGCTTCGAGCACCAGCGTCTTGGCAATGCCATAACCGCCAATCAGTTCGATCACGATGTCAATGTCCGGGTTGGCAATCACCTTGCGGGCGTCATTCACCACTTGCACATCGGGGCCGACCACAGCCCGGGCACGCGCCTCGTCCAAATCCGCCACCATGGTGATCTCAATGCCACGGCCGGCGCGGCGCTGAATCTCTTGCTGATTGCGTTTGAGCACATTGAAAGTGCCGCTGCCCACTACGCCAATGCCCAGAAGGCCTACTTGAATCGGTTTCATATCGTTTTTCACGTTTTAAATCTAAAGAATTTTGAGGCCCTACGCTTACCTGCAGGCCTCCGAAAAATGGGTATCAGTTGCCGTGCCGCTTGCGGTAGGTTTCCAGAAATTTGGCCACACGCCCAATGGCTTCACGCAGGTCATCTTCATGCGGTAGAAATACGATGCGAAAGTGGTCCGGCATATCCCAGTTAAAACCAGTGCCTTGAACCAGCATCACGCGCGTTTCTTGCAGCAGCTCCATAAAAAATTGCTGGTCGTCTTCTATCGGGTAGATCACCGGATCCAGTTTGGGGAACATGTACAAAGCTGCACTCGGTTTCACGCACGTCACACCGGGAATGGCGGTGATCAGCTCATAAGCCAAATCCCTCTGACGGCGCAGGCGCCCGCCTTCGCACACAAGGTCATTGATGCTCTGGTAACCACCCAAAGCGGTCTGAATGGCCCACTGACCCGGCACATTGGCGCACAACCGCATGTTGGAGAGCATGTTCAGCCCTTCGATGTAGTCACTGGCACTGCGTTTGTCGCCCGACACCACCAACCAACCGGCACGATAGCCGCAGGACCGATAGCTCTTGGACAACGAGTTGAAGGTCAATGTCA
>CANFNO010000200.1 GCA_947447845.1 Burkholderiales bacterium
ACCCTAGCGCCGCAAGAAGCATCAACCGCAATATTTTTTTCATGCCGTCGCCCCAGCGTATATTGATTTTCATTTTCTCGATTATCACCCTTACCCCAATGACCATGCGCTAAGCTTTCGTCTATGTTGATACCACCCACCCCCAACTTTCGCTCCGCCCCATTTCTCAAGCAACACGCGCTGTGGGCTATGTCCTTTTACGAGGCACAGTCCGTCGACCCCAGTGGTGGCATGTACCACTTTTATCTGGATGACGGCCGCGTTTACAACGCCACCACGCGGCATCTGGTCAGCGCCACGCGCTTTGTCATCACCAACGCCATTGCCTTTGAGCTGAGTGGCGAGGCAAAGTTCAAAGAGCGCGCCGCGCACGCGCTGCATTTTGTCGAGACCGCGTTTTATGACGCCACGCACGAGGGCTACCACTGGAGCATCTCCTGGCAGGACGGCAAAGCCACCCCGATCGACCAGACGCGCCACATGTATGGGCTGGCCTTCGTGATGCTGGCCGCCGCCAAGGCGCTGCAGATTGGCGTCCCCGGCGCGCAAGGCCTGCTGGAACGCACGTTTGCGTTGGCAGAGCGCCGCTTTTATGACGCAGCTGCCGGCCTGTATGCGGACGATGCCAGCGCCGACTGGACGGTGTCGGGCTACCGCGGCCAGAACGCCAATATGCATACCTGCGAGGCGCTGATCACCGCCTTCGCCGCGACCAAAGATGCGCGCTACATCGCACGTGCTGAAGCAATCGCCCACAACATCACGGTGCGCCAAGCGGCATTGTGCGGTGGCGGCATTTGGGAGCATTACAACGCCGACTGGACACCGGACCTGGAATACAACCTGCACGACAGCACCAACATCTTCCGGCCCTGGGGCTTTCAGCCCGGCCACTTCACCGAGTGGGCCAAGCTGCTGTGCCTGCTGGACACGCACCGGCACGCGGACTGGCATCTGCCACGCGCCTGCGAACTCTTTGACCGTGCGCTGGCCGTGGCCTGGGATGAAAAAAATGGAGGCATCCACTACGGCTTCGGTCTGGATGACAGCATTTGCGACCCGGCCAAATACCACTGGGTGCAGGCTGAGTCGATGGCGGCGGCGGCCTTCCTGGCCCAGTGCACGGGCGAGGCGAAATACTGGGTCTGGTACGACCGGCTTTGGCAGTATTGCTGGCAGCACTTTGTCGATCACGAGCAGGGCGCCTGGTTTCGCATCCTCACCGCAGACAACTTCAACCTGACGCGCGAAAAGAGCCCGGCCGGCAAGACCGATTACCACAACATCGGCGCCTGTTACGACGTCTATAACGCGCTGAACCCTGCGTGACAGGTGTCGCGCTTTCGGGTGTTACAGCTGTAACGCTGTGACATCTGTGGCGCAGTGCCCGGCTGTTACAAATCAAGCACTTACGTGGACCTGGGGCTTGGCACGGATATTGACTCTCTAGGTGCAGCAGGCCCGCATTGAGGCCTGCATCACAGGAGACACGAGCAATGACACAACCCACCCCGTCACAGCGGGCCAGTGCCTGGCTGGACGCATTTGGCGCTGCGCTGGCCAAGCGCGATCTGGAGGCCACAGCAGCCCTGTTTGAAGACGATTGCTACTGGCGCGACCTGGTCAGCTTTACCTGGAACATCTGCACGCAAGAAGGCAAGGACGCCATGCGCGCCATGCTGGCAAGCCGCCTGGCCGACGTGGCACCGAGCGACTTCGCACTTGAAGGCGAGGCCAGCGAGGCCGGTGGTGTGATCGACGCCTGGTTTACCTTTGCCACCCGACTCTCGCGTGGGCGTGGTCACTTGCGTCTGAAGACTTCGGAGGCGGGTGACAAAGGTTGGACGCTCTTGACCAGCATGGTCGAACTCAAGGGCTTTGAAGAGAAGACCGGCACCCACCGCGTGATGGGTGCCGAGCATGGGGTGCACCCCGGGCGCAAGACCTGGCAAGAGCGGCGCCAGGACGAACTGGCCAACCTCGGCTACAGCGAGCAGCCCTATGTGGTGATCGTCGGCGGCGGCCAGGGCGGCATTATTCTGGCGGCGCGACTGCGGCGTCTGGGTGTCCCCACCCTCATCATCGAGCGCAACGAGAAGCCCGGCGACAGCTGGCGCAAGCGCTACAAGAGCCTGTGCCTGCACGACCCGGTGTGGTACGACCACCTGCCCTACATTCCCTTCCCGGATGACTGGCCGGTGTTCGCCCCCAAGGACAAGATTGGCGACTGGCTGGAGATGTATGCCAAGGTGATGGAGTTGAACTACTGGGGCTCCACCACTGCCACCAAGGCGCACTTTGACGAGGCCAAAGGCGAGTGGATCGTCGAAGTAAACCGCGCTGGCGAAAAGGTCACGTTGCGGCCCAAGCAACTGGTGTTTGCGCTGGGCGTGTCGGGCTACGCCAATGTGCCCAAGATCGAGGGTGCCGAATCGTTTGAAGGCGAACAGCACCACAGCAGCAAGCACCCCGGCCCGGAACAATACAAGGGCAAAAAAGTGGTGGTGCTGGGCTCCAACAATTCGTCGCACGACATCTGCGCCGCGCTGTGGGAAAACGGCGTGGACGTGACCATGATCCAGCGCAGCAGCACGCACATCGCGCCGTCCCAATCGCTGATGGAGTTGGCGCTGGGCGGGCTCTACAGCGAGCAAGCCGTGAAGAATGGCATCGACCACCACAAGGCCGATCTGATCTTTGCCAGCGTGCCCTACAAGATCATGCACACCTTCCACATCCCGGTGTACGACGAGATGAAGAAGCGCGATGCCGACCTGTATGCCCGCCTGGAGAAAGCCGGTTTCATGCTGGACTTTGGCGATGACGGCTCGGGCCTCTTCATGAAGTACCTGCGCCGTGGCTCCGGCTATTACATCGACGTGGGCGCGTCCGAGTTGGTGGCCAATGGCAGCATCAAACTCAAAAGCCATGTGGACATCAAAAAGGTGAATCCCAAATCCGTCACGCTCACCGACGGCACCGATTTGCCAGCCGATGTGATCGTTTACGCCACGGGCTATGGCTCGATGAACCAGTTCCTGTCGGACATCGTGTCGCCCGAGGTGGCCAACCGCGTTGGCAAGGTTTGGGGCCTGGGCTCCAACACCACCAAAGACCCCGGCCCCTGGGAGGGCGAGTTGCGCAATATGTGGAAGCCCACCAACCAGCCGCAACTATGGATTCACGGTGGCAACCTGCACCAGAGCCGCCACTACTCGCAGTTCTTGTCGCTGCAACTGAAGGCGCGCTTCGAGGGGCTGGATACGCCGGTGTACGCGCAGGCGGGGGTGCATCACTTGCGTTGATTAGTTAGGGCTTTGAAGGCACCAAGCGGGGCTCTGGCAACAGAGTTCCGCTTTCTTTTGCTTGCAGTGTCAATAATCACTCGCCGTAAAGGGCAATCCAAAAAATGGCGGAGGATAAAAGGGCAAACATTACAGCAGCGATCAAGAAAGCCAAACCTGCAATGCAACCGACTAGTTCAACAGTGCCTTGGGTATTGCGATCGGCCGAATAGCGAAAGGCGACGAAGCATGCACTCGCAATCTGTGCGAGGGCAGCCGCCCCGACAAACCATCCCGGGACGAGTTGGCCCCACTTTGGAGCCTTGTCAACAAAGCCGAGGTATGTGCAAATCCAAACGACAAAGTAGAGAGCGGCAATACAAATGAATTTGAGGGCTGCACTTGGGGAGCTCATTTACGCTCTATTGATACAGGAAGCATCACAGGGTCTCGCCCGTGATTGCAAGAACGATGAGAAGCAGTGACGGGAGACTAATCCAAAGGAGCAACATCAATAAGACAAACGTGGCTAGCTTTCCAATCCATCGGTTCAGAAAGTTGCCTTTTGTTGCCAATAAAATCGCCGCAGAAAACTCAACGAGGGCCAATGCCAAGAGCGGCCATTTCTCTGAATTGCCCATCAAACGTAGAGTGAAAAAGAGAGAGGCTACACAAGCAATGTGCCAGGCTATGAGGACAGAAGCGGCTTTTGCGTATTTCATTGGATTGACTCTCCTTTAAAAGAGCTGTCTGGCAAAGGACTTTCCCACCCTGGGGCTTGATACTGTGTGCCATCTTTTGCGCTTAGCTGCAGATCTGGGACTGAACCCATAACGCTATGCAGTAAGCCTGCCATGTACGAATTGCTGTTGTATCCCCCTTCATGCATTACTGGGCGAACGAAGAAATCTGGCGGTGAGTAGTATTCCGTGTAGCTTGAAAAGCTCTGTGCTTTTTGGTAGAGCCTTTTTGCAAACTCCTCTGGCTCCATTCCTGCTGGAGGCAAGAATTCTTGTTCTATCTCAATCTTTGTCGGCAAACTGTCGTAGTAAAAATTTGACCGAATAAGACGTGTATTCTTGATGCCAGCCTCCCACAAGGTAGGCTGGCCATCTATGCAAACCGTCCCCCACTCGGTATCGAACATGGCTAGCGTGAAATGTAAGGCTGTGTATGGAATACCAGATCGACCAAGAAAATCAGCCGCCACTCGCCCAAGCAACGCAAATCTCGGCGCGATAGGTTGAAGTGGCACCACCACATCAATCGCATCGATGCGCGGCTCCATTCGTTCACTGAAAAGTAGCATGTCGCCGCCCTGTTTGTGCTTGTCGCGCCACTGGCGATGGTCCTGATTGAACACTGGCCACATCACTGCGTTTTTTGCGTGCATGTCCTTTCCGCTGTAGACGGTGTAATTGGCCCAGGTACCCGTTGTCACCAAGGCGATGTGCTTCTTACTAAAGTGGCCACGGTATTCAATAGTTTGTTCGAAGTCGTCAAAGCCGTAGGGTGCCATGACGTAGATGGCGACGGACTGCACTTGGATACGCCGAGTAGTTCTGCCGTTGTAGAAGACGTGGGCGCGGTCTATGGCTGCGTACCATCGGAATTCGCCCAACGCCAGTTCCAGGTCGTCACTGACTTGCTTTGATTTGTCCAGCGGCTCGATTCGGATGTCGTTGAAATTTTCAGGGAACTGTGCGCCAATTGTGACGGAAGCAAAGGCGTATTTGCGGTGCATCTGCTGCAAGTTGCCACCGAACTCCTGCGTAGCGTCTATGTTCACCGTGCCCGCAGGCGTCTTGCGCAAGATTTTGGTCAGAGCGTCGTGCGCCGCTTTGCTTTGCAGAAACTCCTGCGTTTTGATCCTTTCATATGCCAGCTTGACGCGCTCCACGCGGAGCAAGTCTTTGTGCTTGAGGAAACTGGCGTTCACCTGATCGGCAGGATAGTATGGCGCGCCGCTGATGCAATCCTTCTGTGCTTGCGATTGAACGGCATATGACTGGTTGCCAAACCATTGGCGCAGCAGCGCGGCAGCGAGCTTGAAGGCTTGGGCGTCCAAAGTGGCTGGCACGTCCTGCAAGTCAAACGGATCAATTGGCCGGTGTTGCTTGTCTTGACCGGCAACGGCTGAGCTTGCCACAGCTTCGGTTATGCGCTTTGTAGGCGGGGGGCTGACAGTTAGCCATTTATGAACCGCCGCCATCTGATCCAGAAAGGCATGCGCCCTGGCGTTGGGGATGGAGACGGGTTTGGCCGCGACGGCGGCTGCAACTTTAGCAGTGGTCTTGAGCTTGGGTGCGTCTTTACTGATGGACACTGCGGACAGCACCGGGAGCTTGGTGCAGTCTTGCTTTTGACGGAACCAGCGAGAAAACGGTTTCTCCGGAAAGTAATAACGCATTTCTAAAAACACCTGCCTCTCATGGGCAATCTTTGGGCGGCAACTCCATGTGTGCGTGATCACACCTTGGGTGTTGGAAGATTTCTTATTGGTGTCTGAAGTTGCAGTCGAGGCAACTAGTCTGCCATGTTGGCACCTTCAGCGCGTGCGTGATTCTATGCGCGCACAGCTAAGGCGGTTTGCGCCGGTTTATGCGCAGGCCGGGGTGCATCACTTGCGCTAGAAAGAACAAAAGCTGCGACAGCGCTTGCGCGCCGT
>CANFNO010000201.1 GCA_947447845.1 Burkholderiales bacterium
ACATCACCCGGAACACCAGTCCATGATGGATCACTGTGGTGGGAAATTCGATCCCCGTGAGTTTGACCCGATGCAAACTCAGGAACGCTTAGACGGCATCAGCATCTGATTGCCGAAGCCGTCAAGTACGGTAGTCACAGAGCTATTACTCACAGCGGGTAACACGAAGCGTTGCCAAGGCGCTCTCGCCGTCTATGGCTTCGGCTACCACTTCCATCTCAGGCATGATCGCAAACATCTGCTTAAGGCCAGCCCGGACAATGGCATGATCATCGACAAGAACGATCCTGATCATGATTTTTCCTAAGTTTGAGTGCGTATTAGCGGCACCTTGACGGCAATCGTCGTGCCACGTCCAGGTCTGCTCAAAATCAATAAGTCACCCCCCAATGTCAACGCCCGTTCGCGCATACCGAGCAGACCAAACGTCTTCTTTATCAAAACTTCGCCCAGATCAAAGCCACAACCATCGTCAGTGATGCTGACTTCTAAATCTGGGCGGGAAAAGTTAACTAGTATCTTGACTTCGGTCGCTTTGGCGTATCGACTGATATTGGTCAGTGATTCTTGTACGATGCGGTAAATAAGCATCGCGCGCATTTCATCAATTGGATCAGTCAAACCACGATACTCAAATTCACACTGAACCGAGTTATGTAGCAAAAACTCGTCACGCAACCATTCAAGTGCGGGGATGAGTCCTAGATTTAGCGCCTCAGGGCGAAGTACAGTCGCAATATTGCGCACTCCTTTGATCGCCCGATCAACAAGTTCCTTCATCACGTCCACACTTTCTGACAGCCCCGGCTTGTCAACGCCAAACTGCATGGGCAAAAGGGACAAACGCATGCGCAATGCAGTCATCACCTGACCCAATTCGTCATGCACCTCACGGGCTATGCTCTTTCTCTCAATTTCACGTGCGGATTCATTGATGGCGGCAAGTTCTCGCAAAGAATCCTGCGTTTCACTCAAGCGCTTAAGCGTCAGTTTCTTATCGGTTACATTGACTAGCACAACAGTGTGCATTAGCCCATGTAAGGTCTCTAAACGGCTAAACGTCGCCGAACCTGGAAAAGTTGTGCCGTCATAACGCAAACAGGTTAGTTCAGGATTTGCATCAATGTTCGCTTCGCCTGGTTGAGTATTCAATTGTGTGACTGTCGTCTGCATGAACTTCGAACATTGCGGCAAAAGCCCTTTCAAGTTCATCCCAGTAAGTTCCCGACGGCTAAAGCCGAAATGCTGCTCCGCCTGGGCATTGGTTTGAACAATATTCAGGCTCTCGTCGGCAACAAAAAAGATGACGGGTGCAAACTCAATAACGTCCTTAAACATGCCCTCCAGGCTTCTGCGCTGAGCGTGGGCAGCAATTTGTGTTCTAACGCGGGCTAGCAACACGCTTGGACCGATGGGTTTCGTGACATAGTCCATAGCGCCCAGAGAGAAACCTCGTTCTTCATTCTCGGTCTCTGACTTGGCCGTCAGAAATATGACCGGAATATCTCGTGTTTTCGGATCATCCTTAAGTTGGGTACAGACTTCATATCCATCCATACCCGGCATCATGATGTCAAGAAGAATTAAGTCAGGTTGTGGCTCGGACCTAGCAATTTGCAGGCCCTTGCTTCCGTTGTTTGCACTCTTGACCTGATATGTGTCTCTAAGCAAGGAGTGGATCAATGACAGGATCTCTGGCGTGTCGTCCACAACCAAAACCAGCGGACTCTTGGCAGAATCTTGCAAATGTACATTCATCGCCAAAGTTTATCGCTTTTGCGATAAAAATGGAAATTCGTGGGGAAAATGTGAATAAATTCACGAACTTCAAGACAAATGCAGAACTCAATCAGGTGCCCATAGAAGCAAGAAGGCAAGCCTACAGCAGTTCGGGCGACTGCACTGTAACAACTACTGTCTGTGGCACATGCTCTCTCTCGCGGTTTCGTAGCCACCACAATGCACCCTTCCTCAAGGCGCATTCGCTAGCCTGCAAACCTACAAGTTGGGCTACGACCTGGCCAAGCACGGGCTGATGACCAACTACCAAAAAGCATCCTTTGCCTTGCGGCCATTGCACCAGTTCCAACAGTTGTTCAGCGCTTGCCAAGGGTGCCAACGCGGGGCTGATTTTGAATTTGCGACCCAATGCATGGGCAGTCTGCTCTGCCCGCACAGCGGGACTGACAAATACTTTTGCACCTGCTGGCAATTGGCGGTCAAGCCATTCGGCCATGCGTGCGGCCTGTTTTTCGCCTCGCGGGGTGAGGTATCGGGCCATGTCATCGCCCACCAACTCCAGATCAATGGCTTCGGCATGACGCCATAAAATCAAATCCATCGTGCTACCTTTCTATTTGCCCTGGATGTTGCGCCCATAGCGCGCCATCAATGTCGCTTGGGCACCTTTGGCCTTTTTACGTGGCGGTGCTTTGGAGCGTAAATACTCACCGCTCGCATTCAATTCCCATGCATCTACCTGGTCTTGCAGATACACGGTAAGGCACTCCTCCACGAGACGCTGGCGTTGAACCGGGTCGGTCACCGGCCAAGCCGCCTCCACGCGGCGCACCATATTGCGGTTCATCCAATCGGCACTGGAGAGATACATATCTTCCCTGGTGCCCTGCTGGAAATAGAACACCCTGGAGTGCTCCAGAAACCTTCCAATCACCGAGCGCACGCGGATATTTTCTGTCTGGCCCGGCACTTGCGCTGGCAACATACAGGCACCGCGAACGATTAGATCGATCTGCACTCCTTGCTTGCCTGCTCGCATAAGACTGTAGATGAGCTCTTCATCAGTCAATGCATTCATCTTGACGATAATTCTGCAAGCCTCTCCCTGTGCAGCCGCCTTGGCAAGGGCGTCCACCTTGGCAACCAAGTTGCGTTGCAGGTAAAACGGTGCCAGCCAGATTTTCTTTAACGGAGGCAACTTGCTCTGACTAGCCAAGTGAACAAACACATGCTCCATATCCGTAGTCAGTGCAGTATCTGCGGTGAGCTGACTGATATCGGTGTAGAGCTTCGCAGTTCGCGGGTTGTAATTGCCGGTTGACAAATGCCCATAGCGTTTGAGCAAACGACCTTCTCTGCGTGTGATCAGCATCATCTTGGCATGCGTCTTCAAGCCCACCACACCGTACAAAACTTGTGCACCGATGGACTCCAACATCTCGGCCCAATTGATATTTGCCTCTTCATCAAAGCGTGCCTTTAGCTCTACCACCACGGTCACTTCCTTGCCACGGCGCACGGCTTCTCGCAGCAAGTCCATCAATTCCGAATCCGGCCCCGTGCGGTAAATGGTTTGTTTGATGGCGAGCACATCTGGGTCGTGCACAGCTTCACGTAAGAAATCCAGCACACCGTCGAAACTCTCGAAAGGTTGGTGAATCGTAATATCACCAGTCTTCAGTTGCTCAAATATCGACTGCCCTGGATTAATTTGACGGGGATAAGACCCTCGGTACGGTGCAAAACACAAATCCGAGCGGTCCACAAGATCAATCATCTGCGTCAGTCGCACCAGATTCACCGGTCCGGGCACACGGAAAAGGGATTTTGGTGGCAACTCGAACTGCTCTAACAACATATTGGCCAGGTAGTCAGAACAACCCGCCGATACCTCCACGCGAACAGCCTGTCCGTAGTGGCGGTGTACCAAGCCCTGGCGCAAAGCGGTGCGCAGGTTCTTCACATCTTCTTCATCGACAGCCAAATCAGAGTGGCGTGTTACTCGGAACTGAGAGAACTGCTCCACGCTTCGACCCACAAAAAGGTCGGCCAAGTGTGCACGAATCACACTTGAAAGTGACACCAAAAGAATCGCAGAACCCGCCTCTTTAGCAGGCATTCTGATCATTCGTGGCAATACCCGCGGCACCTTGACAATGGCAATTTCGTTAGAGCGGCCAAATGCATCCAATCCGCCCAAACGCACGATAAAGTTGAGCGACTTATTGGCTACTTGGGGAAATGGGTGCGACGGGTCTAGCCCCACCGGGATCAATAGCGGCTTGACCTCGCGATTGAAGTATTGACGAACCCATGCGCGCTGGGCGGCGTTGCGCTCACCATGGGAAATAATCTTGATGTGCTGTTTCTCAAAGGCCGTTAACAACTGCTCGTTGTACAACGTGTACTGTCGGTCTACCAATGTATGCAGTGCAGTTGAGAGCCGTTCAAAGGTTTTAACCGTGTAAAGACCCTTGCGATCACCTGCCTGGTTGGCAATCAGGTGTGGCTCAGCCCGAACTTCAAAAAATTCGTCTAAATTGGAAGACACAATGCACAGGTAACGCAGGCGCTCCAACAGAGGTACGTCGTCGCGTTCCGCCCAACTGAGTACCCGCTCGTTAAACGACAGAATACTGTTGTCGCGGTCCAGCAACTCTGGTGGCGCAGATGGGGATAAACTTTTGTAAGACTCTGCTGAAGACGACATTGACCACAATCCTAAAAATGACAAGGCTATGAACTATTGTTGACGTTTTAGATGTCAATTGCGTGACGTTTCTACTTAGGAAGTATGCTTTTCGAAGCACACTTTGTTGGCAATGTGAAGTTGAACCCAGAGTTCAATGTTTCCCATTGCTGTATGGCAAGTAGCAATATGACTTACGCAAGCGATGACCTACAATTTGCATTAGGCTCCCATTGTTGGCAGGGCAGGACGACTGAAAAATATGAAACCCATTTACGTTGCAGGATTAATCCTGTTGGCCATGACTCTCGGCTTCGCACTGCTGGGAATGGTCTTAGCTGGATTCAAGAAGATCCGTGTGAGAAATGCTGCTCGCTACACTCAGCTTTGTACCATCCTTATTTTGGGAGCTGCCTACGCCATGACACAGTACGAATGGCCTGGCGTGCATCTTCGGGAATTGGATTTATGGTCGATCCTAGTAATCTTGGCAATTGCTTGCTACGCGCTCATATGGGCAGGGGTGGCGTACCAGATCAATAAAGTTAGCCATGGAGAATTTGGTGAGAGCTACATGCTTTCCATGCTTTACACCGACAGCGAGGAATTGCCACCCGAGGATTTTGCCAAAACCAAGGTGATCGAAAAAGGGCAACGTTAGTACACAAGCCACTTTTGCATTAGACCTGCCTGCCCTGCTGCCGGGTCGAGTTCGTAGTGTGCAAAACCTACACGTGTATATAAGCGCATTGCAGGCGCATTTCCGGAAAGTACTTCCAGCGTAAGTTTGCAAGCACCCCTTTCACGTGCAATGGTTTCTACCAAAGTCAGCATGCTCTCTGCAATGTGCTGACCACGATAGCCTCTCGACACGGTCAAGTCATGCACATTGATCAAGGGCTTACAGGCAAATGTTGAAAAGCCTTGTAGGCAGTTCGCCAGGCCCACGGGAATTTCCTCACCTTCCCCATCAAACGCCATCACGCTGAAAGCCTGTGGGATTTTGGCCAGTTCTTTCACCACGTTTAGCCGCGCAAATTGACTTAAGGCTTCCCCTCCCCCCATGGGGTCACGTGCGTATTCGTCCAGCATCCCGACCAGCGCTTTAGCGTGTCCCGAATTGGCATAGTCAGCACGGCAAATGCGAATGGAGTCGAACGGGCTCATGCGTCAGACTCCGAGCGTGTCCGCAATGCGCTTGGCGCACTCAAGTGCTTGATGTGCGTCGCGTGCTTCAACCATGACCCGCACCAGGGGTTCGGTGCCGCTGGCGCGAATCAACACGCGTCCCGTGTTCCCCAATTCAGCCTCTACCTGTTTGGTCGCAGCTTGCAAGGCCATGTTGGATTTCCAGTCCTGCCCTTGGGTTAAGCGCACGTTGATGAGTGTTTGCGGGAAAAGCTCCACACCATTCAGCAACTGGTCCATGGACTTTCCGGAACGCACGCAAGCTTGCAGTATCTGCAAAGCTGAGATCAGGCCATCTCCGGTGGTGTGCTTGTCCAAGGCCAGCAAATGGCC
>CANFNO010000202.1 GCA_947447845.1 Burkholderiales bacterium
ATCGCCCTCAATTTGCGGTGGATCTTCCAGGTTGTTGGAGGGCAGGAAGCTCAGCAACTTGTGGCAGAGCTGGATGGCGTGGTGGTCGTCTTCGGCAATGAAGTGGATCACCCCGGAATGCACCATGTGTGCGTCCGCGCCGCCGAGTTGCTCGGCGCTTACGTCCTCGCCGGTGACCTGCTTGATCACCTGCGGGCCGGTGATGAACATCTGCGCCTGGCGCGTCTGAATGATGAAGTCGGTCAGCGCCGGGCTGTACGCCGCGCCACCTGCGCACGGGCCGCAGATCAGCGAGATTTGCGGCACCGCCCCCGACAGCAGCACATTGGCATGGAACACCTTGCCGTAGCCTGAAAGCGAAGCAATGCCTTCCTGCACACGGGCGCCGCCCGAGTCGTTGATAAACACAAAGGGCGAACCGGCGCGTAGCGAGGCCTTCATGATGTCGGCCACCTTGATGCTGTGCATCTCACCCGCCGAGCCACCGGCCACGGTGAAATCCTGGCTGGCCAGGTGCACCAGGCGCCCACCCACGGAGGCAGCACCGGTGACCACGCCATCGGCGGCCAGCTTAGTGCCCTGCATGCCAAACAGGGTGGCGTTGTGGGTGGCAAATTGGCCCACCTCGTCAAAGCTGCCCGCGTCCACCAACTCGGCCACGCGCTCGCGCGCCGTCATGCGGCCCGCCTTGCGTTGCTTGGCTTGTTTGTCGGCACCACCACCCAGTTCGTTCTCGGCTTGGCGGCGGCGCAGTTCTTCGATTTTTTCTTGCATAACGGTCATGTTGAATCCTGCTTATTCGGTAACGGGGGTGACGGATACGCGGTGCGAGCGGCCGTTGAGCTTGACGTCGTAGGTCACCGGCGTGCGTACGGACTTGTCGGTGGCGGTATTGCTGGCATCCTTTCCGTCAGCGGCTGGCTTGGCTGCCTCGGGGTCGCGCCCCAGATTCAGCGGGCCTTGATCGCGTTTGGCAAAGAAAGCTGACGACACTTGCGGGAACATGGCATAGGTCAGCACATCCTCTTCGCTGCCGTTAAAGCCGTTCAACGCGGCAGCGGCTGTCTGCAGCGCTTCCCATTCGGGCTTGAGCAAATCAGCCGGGCGCTCGGTAATCGGTGGCTTTTTGGCCTGTGCTTCGGCCAGGGCCAGCACCTCGGGGTCGCGCTCGCCGGGCGTCTTGCCGTAGTAGCCCAGCATCAGGTCAGCAAACTCGCTGGACAGCACTTTGTAGCGGCCCATCAGCACATTGAACACAGCCTGCGTGCCGACGATCTGGCTGCTCGGTGTGACCAGCGGTGGAAAGCCCGCGTCTTCGCGCACGCGCGGCACTTCGATAAACACTTCTTCGAGACGGTCCCCGGCGCCCTGCTGCTTGAGCTGGCTTTCCATGTTGGAGATCATGCCGCCCGGAATCTGGCTGTCGAAAATGTCGGTCTCCACACCAATAATGTTCGACATAAAGGCCTGATAGCGCGGACGCAGCGCGGCAAAGTGTTCCTTGATGCGGTGCAGGCGGGCTTTGTCCAGGTTGGCCTGGAAACCCGTGCCGTCCAGCATGGCGACCAGGCTCTCGGTCGGGTTGTGACCCGGGCCCAAGCTGAGCGAACTGATGGCGGTGTCCACGCAATCCGCACCCGCCTCAATCGCTTTCATCAGCGACACCAGCGTCACGCCGGTGGTGGCGTGGGTGTGCACATGGACGCGCACCGATTCGCCGCAGCGCGTCTTAATGCCTTTGACGATGTCGTAGGCGGCCTGCGGTTTGAGCAGCGCGGCCATATCTTTCAGACAGATCGAGTCGCAGCCCAGTTCGACCAACCGCTCGGCCATTTCGACAAAGGTCTCGGTGGTGTGCAGCGGGCTGACGGTGTAGCAGATGGTGCCTTGTGCGTGCTTGCCATTGCGGCGCACGGCGTTGACCGACTGGCGGATGTTGCGGATGTCGTTGAGCGCATCAAAGATGCGAAACACATCCATGCCGTTTTCAGCGGCCTTGTCGACAAAGCGGTCCACCACGCTGTCCTCGTAATGGCGGTAGCCCAGCAGGTTTTGACCGCGCAACAGCATTTGCAGACGCGAGTTGGGCAGCAAGGCGCGGAACTGGCGCAAGCGCTCCCAAGGGTCTTCGTTCAGAAAGCGGATGCAGGCGTCAAAGGTGGCGCCGCCCCAGCATTCCACGGACCAGTAGCCCGCTTTGTCGATGTCGGCACAGGCCGGCACCATGTCCTCCATGGCCATGCGGGTAGCCAGCAGACTTTGGTGCGCATCGCGCAGGCACAGCTCGGTGATATCGATAGTTTTTGTCACTTGAATCTCTTTTCTGATGCACGCGGGTGGCGTGAGTTTGCGGGCCCTATGCGACACCGGGCGGTTGAGCCCAGAACCTAGGGTTTACCCTTAAATAGTACTTCTTTGACTCATGTTGCGGGCATAAACCATAGCCGTTCTTGAGCTTGGTCAATTACCATGGAGTTACATCGATGGTTGTCGCACCGTGGTTTTTGTAGGCTCCTGAAAAGATTGCAAAAACTCTCACTTGACGCAAAAACAGCCGCTGATGCGGCTGTTTTTTTCCTTCCGTAACGCCTCGATACCTGTTGTTGCAGACCTTTTGTTAGGTCGGTTGCCAGTAAGGCAGTTGGCTCTTGCACCGCGTAAAGAGTCGTACACGGCTGCGGTCCAATTCATTTTTCTAGGCAAATTTTGTACTGAACATTCCTTAAAAATTGACTGCTTGTAATCATTCGATTACACTTTTAGCATGACCTATACGGTAAAACAGCTTGACGAATTTTCCGCCTGGCTGAAGAGCCTGAAGGACAGCCTGACCCGCCAGCGCCTCGTCAAACGACTTCGCAAGGCCCAGCTTGGCAATTTGGGCGACGTGGAAAAAGTCGGCGAAGGTGTGTTCGAAATGCGCGAACACTTTGGTCCCGGGTGGCGCATGTACTACATCCAGCATGGAGAGTTGTTGATTGTGATGTTGGGGGGTGGCGACAAGTCCACCCAGCAGGCCGATATTCGGCGAGCCCTGGCACGGGCCAAGACCTTGGAGAATTGACGATGACTAAGAAAATTAAGGTGTCCGAACTTCATGAATTCGATGCAGCCGAATACTTGAACAGTGATGACGACGTGGCTGCCTATCTGACAACGATTCTTGAGGAAAATGACCCAGCGTTATTGGCCGCAGCCATCGGCGACATTGCCCGTGCCCGTGGAATGTCGCAGGTTGCGAAGGATGCCGGTATCGCGCGCGAAGCCCTGTACAAAGCCCTTCGCCCTGGCAGCGAACCGCGCTTCGCAACGATCAGCCGCGTATGCGCCGCGTTAGGAGTGCGCTTGGTGGCGCAGCCGATAAATTCGGCACGCTGATCTCCAACTTTGGCCTCACAAATGCACTTCGTGCTCGTTAGCGCCTGCCTACTCGGCAGCCCCGTGCGTTACGACGGCACACATAAGCACTCCCAAAACAAAATACTGCAGCGATGGCGAGATGAGGGCCGCGTCATCTCGATCTGCCCCGAGGTCGCCGGTGGACTACCGATTCCTCGTCCACCGGCGGAAATCTTCGAAGGAGGCGGGGGCGATAAGGTTCTGGCCGGACTTGCGAAGGTCGTTGATCCCCAAGGCAACGACGTGTCAACTGAATTCATCGCTGGTGCCCGACATGCACGTGAGCAGGCCCAGCGCATGGGCATACGCGTAGCCGTACTCAAAGAAGGTAGCCCATCCTGCGGCTCAAGTTACATCCACGACGGCTCGTTCACCGGAACAAAGATTTCAGGCAAGGGCGTGACGTCTTATCTGTTGGAGAATTCTGGGATGAGAGTGTTCAGTGAAGATCAGTTTGCTGAGGCAAACGAATTCCTGCTGGAGCTTGAGTCAAGTGGAGTGCGTTAACCGTTTGCATGGTCTTGCACTGGCATGCCAAGAGGGCACTGGATGAAACCTGACGACTGGTTCGGAACTCCGCGAGAGGCTGCTCAACCGTCATGGCCTCGCAGAAAATAAGGTGCCGACCCTGCCGCCCACAGCCATAGGCCTTTTGCAATCGTTCCAGAAATATCCCTTCACTTATTTTCAGAGCACACAAAAAACACAACGATTCAGAAGAGTGCTGAATGGCCCGGCAAACACTCCCCCGCTTCGGACATGGACTGCACACCCGCCCCGCCCCCTAATGCCATAACCAATGCCCTTCAATCCGCGCCGAATCGCTGAATCACAGAGAATCTTTCCATCTCTGCTCCATCGAATCCACCTTTGGCATTCGGGTCGGGCGGCCAATTGAAGAATCAACAATCAACATTACCGGGCGGGCCAGGCTATGCAAGACGACGAACGCTGCTGCGGAACTGGCACCTGCATCATTGACGCCCACGGGCTTTGCTGGTGCGGACAGCAGTGGAATGGCGTGTCAATGTGCAGGCCAGCCCAGGACAGCACCAGTGCATCTGAAGTGGGTGTCTCCCCACAAGCAGTGATTGAAAAACTCCCATCGAAGCAACCCCATGCCGCTAAGTGAAGCCAGCCTCTCGCGCGTCGTGGAGATGGCTTGGGAGGACCGCACCGCGTTCGAGGCCATTGAGGCCCAGTTCGGCCTGAACGAGTCCGCCGTAGTTGCCGTGATGCGCCGGCACATGAAGCCTTCGTCGTTTCGGATGTGGCGCAAGCGAATGGCCGGTCGCGTTACCAAGCATGCCGTGCTACGTGGCGCCTCATTTCTTCGCCACCGCGCCACCCACAGCCGCCCATAGCTGACAGACCAGCAGACAGACAGGCAGGCAATTTGGCGATACCCAAGCAACGCGCACTGGTGTGGTTCAAGCGCGACCTGCGCATCCACGACCATGCTGCCTTGGTGGCTGCGCAATCGCACCCCGATGCACTAGCTCTCTTTGTGATTGAACCCGAATGGCTGCAAAGCCCGGAATGCGATGCCAGCCATGTGGACTTTGCACTGCAATGTCTGTCGGAACTGCGTGCCGCACTGGCCCCGCTTGGTATGCCGCTGCTCGTGCGTGTGGGCTCGGCTGTTCCGGTGCTGGAACAGCTACTCCAGGAGACAAAATTTGCGCACCTGCTGAGTCACGAGGAAACCGGTTCGGGCTGGTCTTTTGTGCGCGATGTGCAGGTGGCCGCCTGGTGCAAGGCCAACAAAGTCGCATGGCAGGAATTCACACAGACCGGCGTGGTGCGTCGCTTGCGCACCCGTTCGGGCTGGGCCATGCGCTGGCAGGCCCGGATGGATGCGCCCTTGCAGTTGCTGCACGGTGGGTTCAACCGGGCGGTGGCGCTGGACCAACCCGAGTTGCCCACATTGGCTAGCCTGGGCCTGACACAGCACGCTAAGTCGTTGCAGGCGGCGGGTGAGAAAGCAGCGCGGCGCACCCTCAAAAGCTTTTTGCAGGTACGTGGCTTTGACTACCGCAAAGCGCTATCAAGCCCCTTGAGTGCGGAAGAAGGTTGTAGCCGCCTGAGCCCGCATCTGGCATTTGGCACGCTCTCCATGCGCACCGTGCACCAGGCTACCGAGGTGGCAATTGCCAACACACCGGAGCGCGCGCTGGCCTACGCGCTACGCGGATTTTCCGGACGGCTGCGCTGGCATTGCCACTTCATGCAAAAACTCGAAGATGAACCTGGCATCGAGTTTCACAACTTTGCCCGGATCTGCGACGGCCTTCGAGAGAACGACTTTAACGACGAACACTTTGCCGCCTGGTGCGAGGGCCGCACCGGCTACCCGATGGTGGATGCCTGCATGCGCTCGCTGGTGGCCACTGGCTGGCTCAATTTCCGCATGCGCGCCATGCTGGTGAGCTTTGCCAGCTACCACCTGTGGCTGCACTGGCGGCAAACGGGCCAGTTTCTGGCACGGCAGTTTCTCGACTATGAGCCTGGCATCCACTGGAGCCAGATGCAGATGCAAAGCGGCAC
>CANFNO010000203.1 GCA_947447845.1 Burkholderiales bacterium
CGCTGCGCCAAGGCAAGACAGGCATGCTCCAGATCGGCGGGCCTAAATATGTGGGTCAAGAAGCCTTGCGCAGCCATATGCGAAGCCGGAAAGACTTCCGCTGCAAGCAACATGGCGCGTGCGGTCATCTCGCCGACCGCACCACTCACCAAAGCGGCTTCATGTGCCGCCATGGGAAAGCCAAGGCGCGCAATCGGTGCACCAAATTTGGAATCGTCTGCGGCCACGCGCACATCACAGGCGCTCGCAATCTCTACGCCAGCCCCCATGCACACGCCCTGTATCTGCGCCACGATGGGCACATCGCAGGCCAGCATGGCCGCCAATGCACCCCAAACCTCTTCTTCATGGAAACGGCGCAATGTGGACTCTTCAAAGCGGAAGTCCGGGTACTCGGCAATATCGCCGCCAGCACAAAAGTGTGCTCCGGCACCTCGCAACAATACACAGCGGACTGTGCTATCCGCCTGAATCTCCAGAAAGACCGCTTTCAAATCCCGCCACATAGCGCGCGACATCGCGTTGAGTTTTTCCGGGCTATTGAGTACCACGGTGCTGATGTGGCCCTGGCGCTGGACCGTAATGCCTGCATCCATCAACATCTCCTAGCGCGCCACGCCAGCCCTGTTCCTACCAAAGTAGATCCAGAGCCCGGCACCGCCCAGAATCATCGGTACGCATAGCCATTGCCCCATGCTCATTCCCAGCGACAGCAGCCCCAGATGGGCATCCGGCTCACGGAAAAATTCGGCAATAAAGCGGAACACGCCATAACCAAACAGAAACGCCGCTGCCACCCGCCCCTGTTGCGGCGCCGTGCGGGCATACCACCACAGCAGCACAAATAGCAACAAGCCTTCCATCAGGAACTGGTAGACCTGTGACGGATGGCGTGGCGCGTCGCCAGCGCCCCGAAAAACCATGCCCCAAGGCAATGAAGGATCAGCCACTCGACCCCAGAGCTCCCCATTGATGAAATTACCCACCCGCCCCGATGCCAACCCGGTCGGTACACAAGGTGCGACAAAGTCGGCGACCTGCCAGAACGACCGACCCCGCGAGCGGGCAAACCAGATCATGGATGCCACCACGCCCAACATACCGCCATGAAAACTCATGCCGCCCTGCCAGACAAAGAGCACCTCCAACGGATGGTTGGCGTAATAGCCGGGTTTGTAAAACAAGCAATAGCCTATGCGTCCGCCCAACACCACACCCATGACGCCCATGAACAGGAAGTCTTCGATGTCTTTGTAAGTCCAAGCCGAGGCGCCCTTCATGGCGGCGTAGGGCTGATGCCTCAACCGCCTGCTGCCCAAAAACATGAATAGACCAAAGGCCACCAGATAGGTCAGGCCATACCAGTGCACAGCCAATGGACCAATTTGCAAGGCTACGGGATCAATTTGTGGATGTATCAACATGGGCGACATTGTGCACGGCCCAAATGCCATCGGGTCACGCGTTGGCTTAACGAATCGGCGCCTGAACTTCCAAGGCTTACCAATAGTGCACGGTGGGCAAAGTCACGTGCGCACCCCATTTGCTAACGCTTTTTTCCTTTGCCCAAGGTACCCATGTTTTGCCGGTTCTTGTTGATGCGGTCGTTCTTGCGCGCCAACTCGCGTTCCATAGCGCGCTTTGCGCTGTAACCTGAAGCGTCGGCCCAAGCCCACCAGGCCATGGCCAAGGCAAAGGGTGACAGCACCCATACCCAGGATAGCCCCGCCACTGGGCCAAATTCCATATATTTCATGACCATCAACGCCAGACCCAAGCCTACAAAGTACATATGGTGCTCCCAATAAACCACAAGGCTGGACCGCAAGGTCAAAGGCCATCCCTAAAATGGTGTGGTCTAACTGTAATCCAATCCGGAGTAACCCATGATGCGCTGCGTAGCCCCAGTATTGCTTGTCGCTTGCATGCTGATGCCCTTGGCGAGCATGGCTGACCAAGCTTTGGCCACCGCAAAAAATTGTCTGGCTTGCCACAACATTGACCGCAAGGTCGTGGGGCCGGCCTACAAAGACGTAGCGGCCAAATACCGTGGCGACAAGACTGCGTCGGCACGCTTGGTCGCCAAGGTCATGGAGGGCGGAGGAGGCGTCTGGGGCGTGGTCAAGATGCCATCCAACCCGCAGGTCAGTGAGGCCGAAGCCAAGAAACTGGTGGCCTGGATACTGAGCCAATAGACACAAAAAAGCCGCCCTAGGGCGGCTTTCTCATTGGCGTTCAGCCAGATCAATAGGCTTGGCCCAACTGATCCAGAATCGCCGGATTTTCCAGGGTGGAGGTGTCCTGGGTAATGGCTTCGTTCTTGGCGATCGAGCGCAGCAGACGGCGCATGATCTTGCCGGAACGGGTCTTGGGCAGGTTCTCGCCAAAGCGGATGTCCTTGGGCTTGGCGATCGGTCCGATTTCCTTGCCCACGTGGTCACGCAGCAGTTTGGCAATCGCTTTTGCCTCGTCGCCCATCGGCAGTGAGCGCTTCAGCACCACGAAGGCGCAGACGGCTTCACCGGTAGTGTCATCAGGACGGCCGACCACTGCGGCCTCGGCCACCAGTTCGGTGTAGCTCACCAGAGCCGATTCGATTTCCATGGTGCCCATGCGGTGGCCCGACACGTTCAGCACGTCGTCGATGCGACCTGTGATGGTGAAGTAGCCGGTCTTTTCGTCACGGATAGCTCCGTCACCAGCCAAGTAGTACTTGCCCTTGAAGTCATCTGGGTAGTAGCTCTTCTTGAAGCGCTCAGGGTCACCCCAGATGTTGCGAATCATGGAAGGCCAGGGGCGCTTGACGACCAGAATACCGCCTTGACCATTGGGAACGTCCTTGCCGGTTTCGTCCACGATGGCTGCCTGGATGCCCGGGAAGGGCAGCGTGCAGCTTCCGGGAATCATGGGCGTTGCACCGGGCATGGGGGTGATCATGTGACCACCGGTTTCGGTCTGCCAGAAGGTGTCCACGATGGGGCAACGGCTGCCGCCCACGTGCTTGTAGTACCACTCCCAAGCTGCGGGATTGATGGGCTCGCCCACCGAACCCAGCAGGCGCAGGCTGGACAGGTCGTAGCTCTTGGGATGTACGGAATCCTTGGCTTCAGCCGCCTTGATCAGCGAGCGGATAGCGGTGGGAGCGGTGTAGAACACGGTGCACTTGTGATCCTGAATCATCTTCCAGAAACGGCCGGCGTCCGGGTAGGTGGGCACGCCTTCAAACACGATTTCGGTGCCGCCCAGAGCCAGAGGGCCGTAGGTGATGTAGGTGTGACCTGTGACCCAGCCAATGTCAGCCGTGCACCAGAACACATCGTCTGCCTTCAAATCAAATGTCCACTTGGTGGTCAGCGCTGCGTGCAGCAAGTAGCCGCCGGTGGAATGTTGCACGCCCTTGGGCTTGCCAGTGGAGCCGGAGGTGTACAGCAGGAACAGGGGATGCTCGGCTTCGACCCACTCTGGCTCGCACAGCAGTGACTGACCGGCAACCACGTCGTCCATCCAGGTGTCACGGCCTTCGTTCATGGCAATGGCGGAACCGCTGCGCTTGACGACCAGCACGTTCTTGACTGAGTCACAACCGCCCAAAGCCAGTGCTTCGTCAACGATGGACTTCAAGGGCAACAGTTTGCCGCCACGGACCTGGTGATCGGCAGTGATCACAGCCACGGCGCCAGTATCTTCAATGCGGTCACGCAGGGACTGGGCGGAGAAACCGCCAAACACCACTGAGTGGGTGGCACCGATTCGGGCGCAAGCCTGCATAGCGGCCACACCGTCGATCGACATGGAGATGTAGATGACCACGCGGTCACCCTTTTTGACGCCCATGCCGCGCAGGCCGTTAGCGACCTGGCTGACCTTGTCCAGCAGCTCTTTGTAGGTGATCTTGGTGACTTCGCCGCCGTCGGCTTCAAAAATGATGGCCGTCTTGTTGCCCAGGCCTTTTTCGACGTTGCGGTCCAGGCAGTTGTAGGAGGCGTTGAGCTTGCCGTCGGCAAACCACTTGAAGAAAGGCGCGTCGCTTTCGTCCAGAACTTGGGTGAAGGGCTCTTTCCAAGTCAGAAATTCATTTGCCAGACGTCCCCAGTAGCCTTCGTAATCGGTCTCGGCTTCCTTGCACAGGGCATCGTAGGCGGCCATGCTGGGGATGGCGGCGTTTTTGACGAACTCAGCGCTAGGCAGGTAGGTTGTCAGGGGGGTTGCAGTGCTTTCGCTTGCGCTCGTTGTAGTCATCTGGAGTGTCTCCTCGGTTGAATCAAAACTGGGCGGATGTTGGTGCCAAGCACTTACATATCACTGACTGATCCGGTGTCCGGCCCTGCTTGTCAGTTGGCCGTGGGACGGATTGGCTAAACTCATGCGATAGATCAACCACCCTCCCCCACCATACCCATCATGACCACATCCATCCGCCAGGCTGACCTGATCGAATCTGTTTCCGCTGCACTGCAATACATCAGCTATTACCACCCCGCCGATTACATCGCCCATCTGGCGCGTGCTTACGAGCGTGAGCAAAGTCCGGCGGCGAAAGACGCAATTGCGCAGATCCTCACCAACAGCAAAATGAGCGCCACGGGTCACCGTCCGATCTGCCAGGACACCGGCATCGTCAACGTGTTCCTCAAGGTCGGAATGGATGTGCGCTGGGAAGGCTTTACCGGCAGCCTGGATGACGCCATCAACGAAGGCGTGCGCCAGGGCTACAACCACCCCGACAACACGCTGCGCGCCAGCGTGGTGGCCGACCCCGAGTTCCTGCGCAAGAACACCAAAGACAACACCCCAGCCGTCATCTTTACCGAGATCGTACCGGGCAACACCGTGGAAGTCACGGTCGCGGCCAAGGGCGGCGGCTCTGAGAACAAGAGCAAGATGATCATGCTCAACCCCGGCGACTCGGTGGTCGACTGGGTGCTGAAAACCGTGCCCACCATGGGTGCCGGTTGGTGCCCGCCTGGCATGCTGGGAATCGGCATCGGCGGTACGGCTGAGAAGGCGGTGCTGATGGCGAAGGAAAGCCTGATGGACGATTTGGACATGTATGAGTTGCAAGCCAAGTCGTCCAGCGGCGCCGCACTGACCCAAACGGAACAACTTCGTCTGGAACTGTTTGAAAAGGTAAACGCCCTGGGCATTGGCGCCCAAGGTCTGGGCGGCCTGACCACGGTGCTGGACATCAAAATCAAGATGTACCCCACACACGCGGCCAGCAAGCCCGTCGCCATGATCCCCAACTGCGCCGCAACCCGCCACGCCCACTTTGTGATGGATGGTTCCGGCCCGGTGTACCTGACCCCGCCCAGCCTGGACCTGTGGCCCAACGTCAACTGGACGCCTGACTACGTCAAGAGCAAAAAGGTTGACCTCAACACCCTCACCAAGGAAGAAGTGGCGAGTTGGAAACCCGGCGACACCCTGCTGCTCAACGGCAAGATGCTGACTGGCAGAGACGCAGCGCATAAGCGCATTCAGGGCATGCTGGCCAAGGGCGAACCGTTGCCTGTGGACTTCACAAACCGCGTGATTTACTACGTCGGCCCTGTAGACCCGGTGGCTGGCGAAGCCGTCGGACCTGCCGGCCCCACCACTGCCACCCGCATGGACGGCTTTACCGAAATGATGCTAGCTCAGACCGGCCTGATCTCCATGGTCGGCAAGGCCGAGCGCGGCCCGGTCGCCATCGAAGCCATCAAGAAACATAAGAGCGCCTATCTGATGGCCGTGGGCGGCGCCGCCTACCTGGTCAGCAAGGCTATCAAGCATGCCAAGGTGGTGGGTTTTGCCGACCTGGGCATGGAAGCCATCTACGAATTCGACGTGGTCGACATGCCGGTGACAGTGGCCGTGGATGCCGGTGGTACAAGCGCCCACATTACCGGCCCCGAAGAGTGGAAGAAAAAGATTGCCACC
>CANFNO010000204.1 GCA_947447845.1 Burkholderiales bacterium
TGCTGCGCGTACATTGGCCAGCACAGCGGTGTGGAACGTTTGGTCGCAAATCTACAGCCGCTCTGGCATGTATCGCCTGGCATCCTGGTTCATGAGCCGGGGGCGTTCCATGTCTCCTTCGGAGCAGGGGGCCTGGACACAAAGCCGTACGCCACTGGTTCCTGCTGCAAAGCGTTTGCGCGACTTATTAAAAGAAGAGAACAAGAAATGAGCCCACTCATCACCGCCCTCGGCGCAGCGCTGCCTGCGCGTCAAGTTGTATTCGACGATCTGCGCCGCCTCGCTTATGGCACGGATGCCAGCTTTTACCGCCTGACACCGGAAGTCATCGCCATTGTGGAGAGCGAAGCCGAGGTGCAAGCCGTGCTGGCCATCGCCCACGCGCACCAACGCCCCGTCACCATTCGCGCCGCGGGCACCAGTCTGTCGGGCCAGGCCGTCACCGATGGCGTGCTGATGCTGATCGGCGAAGGCTTTGCCACCTGCGAGATTGCGCCCGATGCGTCCAGCGTGCGCTTGGGTCCGGGCATCATTGGCGGTGAAGTCAACTTCAGACTGGCGCCCCTGGGCCGCAAGATTGGGCCCGACCCGGCCTCCATCAATGCGTGCAAGATTGGCGGCATCGCCGCGAACAACGCCTCGGGCATGTGCTGCGGAACGGCGCAAAACAGTTATCGCACCTTACAGGGCATGCGCGTGCTGTTGGCCGATGGCAGCGTGTTGGACACACAGGATGGCAGCAGCATTGCGGCCTTTCGAACCAGCCACCACGCCCTGCTGAGTGAGCTGCAGACGATGGGCGAACAATCCCGTGCCGACAACGATCTGGCCGAGCGTATCCGCCACAAATACAAAATCAAGAACACCACCGGTTACAGCCTGAATGCGCTGATCGACTTTATCGATCCGATCCACATCCTGTCGCACCTGATGATCGGCTCGGAAGGCACGCTGGGCTTTATCGCCAGCATCACGTTTGAGACGGTAGCTGAAGACCCGTTCAAAGCCAGCGCGCTGGTGTTCTTCCCCACGATTGCCAGCGCCTGCGATGCGGTGATTCAACTCAAACCAAAGCCAGTGGCGGCGGTGGAACTGCTGGACCGGCCGGCCCTGCGTTCGGTCGAAACCAAACCCGGTCTGCCCGCTGTCATTCAGACCCTGGGCGCCGACGCTGCAGCCCTGCTGATTGAAGTGCGCGCCGAAACGGCGATTGCGCTGCAACTCAAGATGGACGCTGTGCTGGCCGCGTTGCAAGGCATTGAAACCGTGGAGCCGCCCGAGTTCTCCACCGACGCAGCCACCTGCGAGATGTACTGGAAAGTGCGCAAGGGCACATTCCCCTCAATCGGCGCCATGCGCAAAGCGGGCACCACCGTGATCATCGAAGACGTGGCCTTCCCGATCGAATCGCTGGCCTCCGCCACACTCGATTTGCAGGCGTTGTTCCTGAAGCATGGCTACAGCGAGGCCATCATCTTCGGCCACGCGCTGGAGGGCAATCTGCACTTCGTCTTCACCCAGGAATTTGGTGATGACGCCGAGGTGCAGCGCTACGCGCGCTTCATGGATGATGTCTGTGATCTGGTGGTCAAGAAGTACGACGGTTCGCTTAAAGCCGAGCACGGCACCGGCCGCAACATGGCGCCGTTTGTGGAGATGGAATGGGGCAAGCAGGCCACCGATCTGATGCGCCGCATCAAGGCACTGTTTGATCCCAAAGGCTTGCTCAACCCGGGCGTCATCCTCACCGATGACCCTGAGTCGCACCTGAAAAATCTCAAGCCCATGCCTGCTGCCGAGCCGCTGGTGGACCGTTGCATTGAGTGCGGTTTTTGCGAGCCACTGTGCCCCTCGCACCGCCTGACACTCTCGCCGCGCCAGCGCATCGTCAGCTGGCGTGAACTGTCACGCCGCGCCGCCGCGAATGAAGACCCCGGCACGGTCGCCACCGACTTCGCCTATTTTGGCTTGGACACCTGCGCCGGATGCGGCATGTGCTCCACGGCCTGCCCCGTCGGCATCGACACCGGGGAACTGACACGGCTGTTGCGAGGTCGCGGTTTGGGCAGCGCCAGCCACAGCGTTGGCAAGATGGTGGGCGAGCATTTCGGCAAGGTGGCGACGATGTCACGCGTGGGCCTGAGCGTCGGTAACGTGGCGTCCAAGGTGATTGGCGGTGACTTGCTCAACAAGCTGTCGGGCGGCGTCTGGAAGAAGTCCATGCCGCAAGCCGGCCGTGCGCCGTTGACACGCACCTCCACAGGCGACCCGGTGGTGTACTTCCCCACCTGTGGCGCGCGCATATTCGGCGGCAATAACAGCGATGAAGCGGGCTTGGCCGATGTCGTCATCGAATTGTTGATTCGTGCCGGTTACGCACCGCGCTTGCCCGAGGGCTTTGACAAGCTGTGCTGCGGCTTGATGCTGGCTAGCAAGGGCATGGCTGAAGAGGCCGATGCCATGTCCAACGCGCTGACTACCGCGTTGCTGGCCGCAGCGGACGACGGACAGGGCGGCTTGTACCCCATCATTCTGGATGCCAGTTCGTGCTCGGCGCGCATGCAAAAGCTGTTGGCGGGTCGTGTGCAGATTCTGGATTTCCACGAGTTCGCTGTAGACGCCCTGCTGCCCCGCCTGAACCACCGCATGCACAAAAAGCCCGGCCCGATTGCCCTGCACATCAACTGCAGCGCACGGCGCACCGGCACCCACGAGAAGTTGCGCACGCTGGTAGCCGCCTGTGCTGAAGCCGTGGTGGAACCTGCCGGTGTGACCTGCTGCGGCTTTGCCGGTGACCGTGGCTTTGTCGTGCCGGAGCTCAACGTACACGCGTTGCGCAAGATTCACGCGGAGTTGCCCAGCAACTGCTGCGAAGGCGTATCCACCAACCGCACCTGCGAGATCGGACTGACCGAAGAAACCGGGCGGCCCTACCGCTCGGTGGCCTACCTGCTCGAAGAGTGCAGCCGTGAGGAGGATGCCGCCGCTTGCTGAATCTCATCCATACAACCCAAACGCTCAACCCGTAACTACACCCTGACTTAACCGTGTTCAATTTTCAAAAACCAACGAGGAGATCCCCATGATCTGGCAACAAATATACGACCCATTCGGCAATATGGTCATCTCAACACTACTGGCCGCAGTGCCAGTAGCAGTGATGCTGATTTGCCTTGGCTTTCTGCACATCAAGGCGCATATCGCTGCCGGTCTGGGCCTGCTCAGCGCCCTGGTCATAGCGGTACTTGGCTATGGCATGCCTGCCGAAATGGCCGGCAAGGCAGCGCTGTTCGGTGGCTTTACCGGCCTGCTGCCCATCGGCTGGATTGTGCTGAATATCATCTTTTTGCAGCAGCTCGCCGAACAGAACGGCAGCTTCAAGGTGTTGCAGGATTCACTCTCTGGCATTACCAGTGATCGCCGCCTGCAACTGCTGCTGATCGCCTTTTGCTTTGGCGCCTTTTTTGAAGGTGCTGCAGGCTTTGGTACACCGGTTGCGGTGACGGCCGGTATCCTGATTGGTCTGGGCTTTTCGCCGCTGGCCGCATCAGGCTTGTCGCTGATTGCCAATACCGCGCCGGTCGCCTTTGGCGCACTGGGCACGCCGGTGATCACGCTGGCCAAGGTGCACGGCTACGACCTGATGGAAGTAACCGCCATGATCGGCCGCCAATTGCCGCTGTTTTCGCTAATGGTGCCTTTCTGGCTAATCTGGGCCTTTGCCGGACGCAAGGCCATGATGGAAATCTGGCCGGCGATTCTGGTCACCGGTTTGTCATTTGCCATTCCGCAATATCTGGTTTCGAACTTCATTGGCCCTGAACTGGTGGACATCATTGCCGCCATCGTGTCCATGGTCTCGCTGATCCTGTTCCTGCGCGTCTGGCAACCCAAGAAGATCTGGCGCTCGCCATCGCTGAAAGGCCATGAGACTGACGGCGGTGACGCCAAGGAAGAAGTCGCACCCGTCGTGCACAGCCGCGAAGCGCTGATCAAAGCCTGGACCCCCTGGGCCATCCTGACTGGCTTTGTGTTTGTCTGGGGCCTGCCCCCGGTCAAGACATTCCTGAACGGCATTTACGCGCCCAAGTTCGAGATGACCGGTCTGCACAACATGGTCGAAAAAGTGGCTCCCGTGGTGGCACAACCCACCAAAGAAGCTGCCGTCTACACGCTCAACCTGTTGTCCGCCACCGGCACCGGTATTTTGCTGGCCGCCGTTATCGGTGCGCTGGTGATGAGCTACAAGCCGTGGGAAATCGTCAAGACCTTTGGCCGCACCGCCTGGCTGGTGCGCTATTCGCTGGCCACCATCGTGCTGATGCTGGGCCTGGGCACTCTGACGCGCTACTCCGGCACCGACACCACGCTCGGTCTGGCCTTTGCCAACACCGGCGTGTTCTATCCCTTCTTCGGCACCTTGATGGGCTGGATCGGTGTGGCCATGACCGGGTCTGACACGGCCTCCAATGTGCTCTTCGGCGGCATGCAGAAGGTTGCAGCCGAGCAACTCGGACTGTCACCCAATTTGATGGGTGCAGCCAATAGCTCCGGTGGCGTGATGGGCAAGATGATTGATGCGCAATCGATTGTGGTTGCGTCCACGGCCACCCGCTGGTTCAACCATGAAGGCGACATTCTGCGCTACGTGTTCTTCCACTCCATCGCCCTGGCCTGTCTGGTTGGCGGCTATGTGACGCTGCAGGCCTACGTCTGGCCGTTCACCCTGATGGTCATCCACAAATAGAAAGCCAACACCATGTACAAGAAAATATTCGTCGCCATCGACAACAGTTCCACCGCGCGCAAGGCGTTGGACGAGGCCATCGCCCTGGCGGGCGCGCTGAAGGCCAGCATCTGCATCACCTTCGTGTCCGACGAGGCCGGCCTGATGCAGCACGGCATGGGCCTGGGCTCTTACATCGACGTGGACAAGGTCAAGGCCGAGATCCGCGTCGGTGCCAACAAAATGCTGGCCGAGGCGGTAGAGCGTGCCACCGCGGCAGGTTGCACGGCCGAGTCCCTCCTGATCGAATCGGCCAACCGGCGCGTGGCCGAGGCCATTTCCGAAGCGGCTGAAGCCTGGGGCGGTGACCTGCTGGTGATTGGTGCCCACGGTGTGCGTGGTTTCGAGCGCCTGCTCGTCGGCAGCGTAGCCGAAAACTTGACGCGCATTAGTTTGATATCGCTGCTGATCGTGCGCCAGCATTAAGAAGCCATTTGGCCAACAGTGCCCGTGGCTCTGTTGGCCAATCTAGATTTGTTCTTCGTGTTGGGGAACTACCGCGGGCAAAGCGTAGTCGCGACCCACCATAGCGCGCGCGAACAGGTAGTTTTCTACTGCTTGCGGGCTCAATTCATCCAAATCCACATGGCCTTGCCCATCGCAGGGAAAGTGCAGAACACTTTGGGTATCGGCTAACGGCCGGTAAAAGATTTCATAGACTAGGTGCGTCATGCTGACCTCCTGACGTCTCGTGACACTGGCAACTATGGTGACTTGGAGATCAAAGCATGGCTGGATAAGGCCGGACAAAGCCGGGCTTTTCTTGTGATGTCTATTGGTAACGACGAGCCATGAAGCCCAGTGTCAACTGTTCGATCGCACTGAGGGTGCGCTCGAAACGTGCAGAGGCAATCAGCGAGCGCTCCACCAGACCAGCGCGAACCGACTTGGCATACTGCTCCCGGGCAATGTCAAAAGGCAAGGCGAGATAGTCGCTGCCCAGGCGGGCCATATCAGCCAATGCAGGCGCCACCCCATCCAGCGCTTGTTGCGAAGGCATCGGTGAGGCAGCATTTTTGGACAACGCATTCAGACGGTACATGGTTAATCCTTTGATAAAGCAACGTGACTTAATTATAAGGGTTAACCCTAGGTAAACAAGGAGCAGTCCCCTATTCACCCACTTGGACAA
>CANFNO010000205.1 GCA_947447845.1 Burkholderiales bacterium
ACCAGCGCACCGGGCAGCACACTGCATACATCGCCAGCCGTCACACTCAGCATCATGGTCATGATGGAGTTGGTTTCTATGGCGGGTGTCACCCTAACGCCTGCGGCGGTAAAAGCCGCGTCGACAATCGTGCGGTTGTGCATCTCGGGTGTCAAAAGGCAGAGCTGCAGATTGGCGGCTTCTTTCCAGGGCAAGGACTTGCCGATTTGCAAACCCCGGCTGTTGGGTGATGCCGCACGACGCAGTAAAAAATAGTGCTCCGTGTACTGTGGCCAGACCCTCAACTTGCGCTCCTGCACCCGCATGCGGTCGCTATAACCCAGTGCCAGGTCAATGGTCAGATCTTCCAGCCCGCGCTCCAGATCGGATGAACTGAGTGACAGCACCACCGGCTGAATGCCGTTGTGGCGGGCGTGCAGCATGGCGGCAAAACGCGCGGCAATAGGCACTGCCGTGGGTACCGCACCGATGCGCACCGAGCCACGGGGCGCCAACGTTTCGCTCTTCAGTTCCTGTTGCAGGTTGGCGTGTTCGTGCAGCATCAGCTTGGCCGAAGCCAGCACTAACTCGCCTTGCGGTGTGAGCCCGGCAAAGTTGCGGTCGCGCTTGACGATGACCACATCGAATTCACGCTCCAGCGCCCGTATGGCGTTGCTTAAAGCGGGTTGAGTGATGTGGCAGGCCTGGGCCGCACGCCCGAAGTGCTTGTGCTCTTGCAGCGCCACCAGGTAGCGCAACGATGGCAGAAGATTCATGGCACGGGCCGCCTGTTCACAACCTCAAAATCAGGTGTTCTTGCTGATGGTGATGCTGGGGAACTTGCTGGAAAAGTCCTTGTTCTTGGCCGCAATGGCCAGGGCCACCTTGCGCGCCACCGCCTTGTAGAGGCCTGCCAGTTCGCCATCGGGCTCTGCCACCACGGTGGGTCGACCACCATCGGCCTGCACCCGGATCTGCATGGCCAGCGGCAAGGCACCCAGGTAGTCCATGCCGTATTGCGCGGCCATGGTCTTGCCACCATCCGCGCCAAAAATGTGCTCGATATGGCCGCAGTTGCTGCACACGTGCACCGCCATGTTTTCCACAATGCCCAGAATTGGAACGCCGACTTTTTCGAACATCTTGATGCCCTTCTTGGCATCCAGCAGGGCAATGTCCTGCGGCGTGGTCACCACCACGGCGCCGGTCAGGGGCACGCGCTGGGAGAGCGTCAATTGGATGTCGCCGGTGCCAGGGGGCATGTCGACGATCAGGTAGTCCAGGTCTTTCCAGGCGGTCTGACGCAGCAGTTGCTCCAGCGCCTGGGTGGCCATGGGGCCGCGCCAGATCATGGCCTCATCTTGCGCCACCAGGAAGCCGATGGACATGACCTGGATGCCGTAGTTCTCCATGGGCTCCATGGTCTTGCCGTCCGAGGAGTCGGGACGGCCTTCGATGCCCATCATCATGGGCTGGCTGGGGCCATAAATGTCGGCATCCAACAGGCCCACGCGAGCGCCTTCAGCGGCCAGCGCCAGCGCCAGATTGGCAGCCGTGGTGCTCTTGCCGACGCCGCCCTTGCCAGAGGCCACGGCCACGATGTTCTTGACACCGGGCAGCAGTTGCACGCCACGTTGCACCGCGTGCGCCGTGATGTTCAGTGTGGGGGTAACTTGCACATCTTGCACACCCTCAACGGTCTGGGCGGCAGCTGCCAGCGCCTCGGCAAATGCCTGGTGCTGACTTAGCGCCGGATAGCCCAGCTCCAAGGTGAAGGCGACCCGCCCTCCCGCCACGGTCAGGCCCTTGATGCACTTGCTGGAAACGAAATCCTTGCCTGTGTTGGGATCGATGACGCTTTGCAAAGCGCCCATGATTGCTTGTTCTGTAACTGCCATTGATTACTCCTTCAGTAACCCGAGTCTAGCGAAGTGCGCTATACCCGCTGCGGCTGTGGGCGCATATTTCTTCAACCGGTCGCATCGACCCGTCGGATACGGCGGACCGCTAATAACGGGCCGGCTATGGGCCAGCTTTGGGCCAGGAAGGGCTAGAAGGTTTCCCAAGCGTCGTCGGCAGACTTGTTCATGGCCACCCGGGGTAGTGAATTGCTGGGTTTGGACACAGACGCTTTGGCCTTTGGCTTGCCAAGGCTGGGTGTGGCGACTGTCCGCAATTGAACCGGTACTTTGCTGGGCAGCATGTTGCGCGGAGGGCGCGTTTGGGTGAGTGCGGGCAGCACAGCACCGCGTCGAATCTTGAACACGCTGACCGCGTCTGCCAAACTGATGGACTGGTTCTTCAGGCTATCTGCTGCGGCCGCGCTTTCTTCCACCAGGGCGGCATTTTGCTGCGTTACTTGGTCCAACTGTGACACCGCATCACTCACCTGTCCGACACCGGTGGACTGCTCCGACGTGGCGCTGGACACTTCGCCAATCAGCTGGGTTACACGTTGCACTTGCTCCACGATGGCGCCCATCGAGGCGCTCGCGTCGTTCACCTGCTGCGCCCCGAGCTCCACCTTTTCGACGCTGCTTCCAATCAGGCTCTTGATCTCTTTGGCGGCTTCAGCAGATCTCCCGGCAAGGCTGCGAACCTCACTTGCCACCACCGCAAAGCCGCGCCCCTGCTCGCCCGCACGCGCGGCCTCCACAGCGGCATTCAAGGCCAAGATGTTGGTCTGAAAGGCGATGCCATCAATCACGCCGATGATGTCGGCAATCCTTTTTGAGGAGGTGGCTATGTCTTGCATGGTGGCCATCACCGCGCCCACGGTATCCCCGCCCTTCACGGCGGCAGCCGAAGCCTGTACCGCCAGTTGGTTGGCCTGGCTGGTGGTGTCGGCATTGGCTTTGATGGTGCTGGAAAGTTCTTCCATGGATGCTGCGGTTTGCTGCAAGTTGCTGGCCTGCTCCTCGGTGCGCTGGCTCAGATCGGCATTGCCAGTGGCAATCTGGCTGGAACCCGAAGCAATGCTTTCGCTGATGTTGCGCACTTGCTCCACGATGCGAGCCAGGTTGTCCTTCATTCGGTTCATAGCCGCCATGATGCTGTCTGTGTCATTGGGGAGTAAGTGGATGGCGACTTCCAGATCCCCTCCGGCAATGGCATTGGCAATGCCGACCACCTGCCTGGGTTCACCACCGAGTTGACGCGTCAGGTTGCGGGTGATGGCTATCGCCATGGCGATGGCTGCGATGGCGGCAATCAGCCCGGTCATGGCGATCATTTGTATTGCGGACTTGCCGGCAGCCTTGGCCTCTTCACCTTCCTGTGTCATTTTCCCGGTCTGGTAAACCACCATGGCTTCAATCGCGGTAAAAAAAGCATCTTGCGGGGGGCGTACATTTTTCAAAACATAGGCACCAGCCTCTTCCGCCTTGCCCTCTTTCAGCAGCCGAATCGCCTCGGTGCGCGCTTCAACATACTTTTCGCGAGTGACTTTCATGGCATCAAATAGCTCCCGGCCTTTGGGTGTGTTGATCGACTTAGGAAGCTTCGCCATCAGCTCATTGTTGGTGGCAACGCCCTGATCGACTTTTGCCAATGTACGGCTGACTTCCTCAGGGTCTTTGGCGCCGATGATGGCGTTTCGCAAGTTGCGTGCCTGCAAGTTGACTGCCTGATCTATACCGGTGGCGAGTATGACCTTGGCATAGCGGTCATCCAAAATTTGGGTGATTTTGTCGTTGATACTGGAAATCTGCCAGGCTGCCATGGCGCCGATGGCCACCAGCAAGGCCACCAAAATACCAAAACTAAACAACAGTTTGGTACCCACCTTCATGTCGCTGAAAGTATTCATGATGTTTCCGCCATTTATTTAGTTTGCATTCTTACGTTGTATGAATAAGTGTGCAAGAGAAAAAAACACTGCTTCGCGACGCACGCCACAAAACCATGGGGCTCGGCAATGACTAGGTGATCGTTATGCACGGCAAGCTTTCGCAGCGCAGCCCCATAGCGGGTGCTAGGGTTTTCCCCTTCAATTCACCACTTGCCGGGTTTGGAACACACTCGATAATCGTTTCATGCTGTACGACTCTGCCGACAATCGACCCAATGGCAAGCCTGCTGGGCTGATGCTGTCGGGCGGCGGTGCCCGTGCCGCCTACCAGGTGGGCGTGCTCGAAGCCATTGCCGATATTCGACTGGCTTGCGGCGCAGGCGACCAGCCCAACCCCTTCCCCATCATCACCGGCACGTCGGCAGGTGCCATCAACGCTTCGGCCCTTGCTTGTGGTTGTGACAACTTTGACGCCACCGTGCGCATGATTGCCAGCACCTGGCGCAACTTCCGCGCCGAAGACGTCTACCGCACCGACCACCTGAGCATGCTGCGCTCCGGCGCCAAATGGATGACCTTGCTGTCAGCCGGTTGGCTACTGGCCAAGTGGCGGCGCATCAAACCACGCTCCTTGCTGGACAACAGCCCCGTGAGCGCATTACTGAACCGTCTGGTGCCGCTGGAGAGGCTGCCGGAACTGATTCGGCAGGGCCATATCCAGGCGCTGGCGGTGACCGCATCGAGTTACAGCTCGGGAGAGCACGTTACTTTTTTTGAGGGTGACAAACGCCTCATGCCCTGGGTGCGCTCGCAGCGCATTGCAGTGCGCGACCGCATCACCCACGCCCACCTGCTGGCTTCCAGCGCCATTCCGTTTGTATTTCCGGCCACCGAACTGCATATCAACGGCCACACCGAATACTTTGGCGACGGCTCGATGCGCCAGAGCGCGCCAGTGGCACCTGCTATCCACCTGGGGGCAGAGCGCCTTCTGGTGGTGGGCGCCGGGCGCATGACCGAGCCCAAAGGCGAAGCCCATCTGCACACCAGCAACGCCTACCCCAGCATTGCGCAGATTGCAGGCCACGCGCTGTCCAACATTTTTCTGGATGCACTGGCGGTGGATGTGGAGCGCGTGCGCCGCATCAACCACACGCTGCAACTGGTGCCCCCCGAACTGCGTCAACACAGCGCCCTGCGCCCCATCGAACTGCTGGTGATTGCCCCCAGCCAGCGCCTGGACCTGATTGCCGCGCGCCATATCGGCGACCTGCCGCACGCAGTGCGCACCATGCTGACGGGCGTGGGCATTTCGTCGGCCAAAGTCGACGTCAAGGGCTCGGCCCTGGCGAGCTACCTGCTCTTTGAATCCAGCTACACGCAGGAACTGATGGCGCTGGGCTATGCCGATGCACAGAAGCAGCGCAGGGAGGTGTGTGCGTTTTTTGGCTGGACCGATCCGCAGGCCGTTGCTGCTCTGCTTTCTGACGCCAAGCCTTTTGTCGAGCGTCGCTCTGACCCTATGCGGTTGCGGTAGCTTTTGAACTGAGCTAGCTTGGTGGGCGCGCCGCAAAGGGGATAGCCGGGCGGCTCATGGTGTCAAAGGCTCACAAATCGCCGCCCGGCTATCCCCTTCGCGGCTTTGGTTGCGGTTTGGCTGACAACTTCTGGATACCCCCGGACTAAAATGTCCCTCTGTCCCCGAAAGCCAAAGCCTCTTCATGCCCTTCCACCGCCAGCTCTTCGTCACCACCGCCCTACCCTACGCCAACGGCAACTTCCACATCGGCCACATCATGGAGTACATCCAGGCCGATATCTGGGTGCGTTACCAGCGCATGCAGGGCCATGCAGTGAACTTCTGTGGAGCGGATGACACACACGGCGCGCCGATCATGATTGCCGCAGAGAAAGCGGGCAAAACGCCGCAGCAGTTTGTGGCCGACATTGCCGCAGGCCGCAAGCAATATTTGGACGGTTTTCACATCAGCTTTGACAACTGGCACAGCACCGATGGGCCGGAAAACCACGAGCTGGCGCGCCAGATCTACCGCGACTTGCGTGACCTGCCGACAAGCGCGGGCGGCACGTTGATAGAACGCAAGACCATCGAGCAGTTCTTCGACCCCGAGAAGAACATGTTTCTG
>CANFNO010000206.1 GCA_947447845.1 Burkholderiales bacterium
CTTCGTTGGCTTTGAGGACACTTTCTGCCAGTAAGCCTCGTCCGGTTCGTTTAGGTTCCGGCCGACTCCGTAAGCGAAGGCCCGGTTTGCATAAATGAACCGGTCGAATGTTCAGGGTATGGGACTTGCTATTTCTTCTTGTTGTAAACGTCCACGCACACCGCAGCCAGCAGCACCAGCCCCTTGATCACCTGCTGGTAATCAATGCCGATGCCCATGATGGACATGCCGTTGTTCATCACGCCCATGATGAAAGCGCCGATGACTGCGCCGAGCACCTTGCCGACGCCGCCCGATGCGGAGGCGCCGCCGATAAAGCAGGCGGCAATCACGTCCAGCTCAAAACCGAGTCCGGCCTTGGGCGTGGCTGTGTTCAGGCGTGCGGCAAAGATCAGACCGGCTAGCGCCGACAGCATGCCCATGTTGATGAAGGTGTAGAAGGTCAGGCGTTCGGTTTTGATACCTGAGAGGCGCGCCGCCTTCTCATTGCCACCCAGCGCGTAGATGCGACGGCCCACCGTGGTGCGCGAGGTGACAAAGTCATACACCAGCATCAAGAGCAGCATGACGATCAGCACATTGGGCAAACCCTTGTAGGAAGCCAGCATGTAGCTGAAAGCGGCGATCATTCCCGCGAACACCAGGTTCTTCACCATGAACAAAATCGCGGGCTCGCTTTCCATGCCGTGCTTGACGCGCTCGGCGCGGCCACGCACCTTGGTGACCAACAACACCAGGGCCATCAGGATGCCGGCGATCAGCGAGGTCACACGCAGGGTTTCGCCGTGCAGTGGGTCCGGAATAAAGCCGGTGCTGAGCAACTGAAACTCTTCAGGAAAAGGGCCGACCGACGAGCCTTCCAGCACGGCGAGTGCCAGGCCCTTGAACACCAACATGCCGGCCAGCGTAACGATGAAAGACGGTATTTTGTAGAACGCCACCCAGTAGCCTTGCGCTGCACCAATGACGCCACCGAGCACCAGACAGATGATGGTGGCCGGTACAAAGTGCATGCCCTTGTTGACCATCAGCACGGCGGCACAGGCGCCAACAAAACCGCTGACCGAGCCCACCGACAAATCGATGTGGCCCGACACAATCACCAGCAGCATGCCCAGCGCCATGACGATGATGTAGCTGTTTTGCAGAATCAGGTTGGTCAGGTTGAGCGGTTGAAACAGCGTGCCGTTGGTCTGAATTTGGAAGAAGACCATGATGACCACCAGGGACAACAGCAGCCCGTATTCACGCAGATTATTTTTCAGAAAGCTGCCGCTGCTGACAACTTCCGTCGCCTGGGTTTCTACAGTTTGGGTTGCCATTTCAGTAAGCTCCTGATGTCACGATGGATCGCATGATTTTTTCCTGGGTCGCCTCGGCGGCGGTAAATTCGGCGACGAATGCGCCTTCGTTGAGAACGCAGATGCGGTCGCACATGCCCAGCAATTCAGGCATCTCGCTGGAGATCATTAGCACGCATTTGCCCTCGGCTGCGAGCTGCGCAATGATGGTGTAAATCTCGTACTTGGCGCCCACATCAATCCCGCGTGTCGGTTCATCAAGGATGAGCACCTCGGGGTCAGAAAACAGCCATTTGCTCAATACCACTTTTTGCTGGTTACCGCCCGACAGATTGACCACGCGCGCAAACACATCGGGGCTGCGGATATTGAGTTTGCGACGGTAGTCTTCGGCCACATTAAATTCGCGCCCCTCGTCGATCACGGTATTGCTCGAAACCTCTTTCAGATTCGCCAGCGTGGTGTTCCAGGCAATGGTTTCTTCCAGCACCAGGCCGTAGCCCTTGCGGTCTTCGGTGACATAGGCTATGCCATTGTTGATCGCCTTTTGCACCGTGCTGGTGTCCACCTTCTTGCCATGCAGGAACACTTCGCCGCTGATGTCGCGGCCATAGGTTTTGCCGAAGATGCTCATGGCCAGTTCGGTGCGGCCTGCGCCCATGAGGCCCGCAATGCCGACGATCTCGCCACGGTTCACATGCAGGTCCACCCCCTTGATGACCACGCGCTCCGGGTGCACTTCATGGTGCACCTTCCAGTTCTTCACTTCAAAGACCTTGTCGCCGATGTTCGGCGTGCGCCGTGGATAGCGGTCCGCCATCTCGCGGCCCACCATGTGGCGGATGACGGTGTCTTCGCTGATCTTCTCTGCAGTGCAATCCAGCGAAGCGACGGTGGCGCCGTCGCGCAGCACGGTGATGCTGTCGGCCACTTTGGAAATTTCGTTGAGCTTGTGCGAGATCAGAATGCAGGTAATGCCGTGGCGCTTCAGGTCCAACAGCAACTCCAGCAGAGCATCGCTATCGGTCTCGTTCAGGCTGGCAGTGGGCTCGTCCAGGATCAGCAGTTTGACTTCCTTGGACAGCGCCTTGGCAATTTCAATCAGCTGCTGCTTGCCCACACCCAGGTTGGTGATGAGCGCATTGGGGGATTCTTTCAGCCCCACCTTTTTCAGCAAGGCCTGCGTCTTCACAAAAGAAGTCGTCCAGTTGATGACACCGGCGGTGGCCTGTTCGTTACCCAGAAATATGTTTTCAGCAATCGACAGCAGAGGCACCAGCGCCAGCTCCTGGTGGATGATGATGATGCCTTTGTGCTCGCTGTCCGCGATGCCTTTGAAGTGGCAGTCCTGGCCCAGAAATTTGATCTGGCCTTCGAAGTCACCGTCCGGATAGACCCCGGAAAGGACCTTCATCAAGGTCGATTTGCCGGCCCCGTTTTCACCCACGATGGCGTGGATTTCACCTGGCTTGACGCTCAGGTTGACGTTGCTTAACGCGCGCACGCCGTTAAACGACTTCTTGATTCCACGCATTTCAAGAATGGGTTCTGCCATAGCCTTGCCTGTCTCTATTCGTTGAAATTAAAAAGGCCCTGTGCAGGTGCGCACAGGGCCTTTAACTGTAGCCCCAAATAGAGATTACTTGAGCTGCTCTTCCTTGATGTAGCCGCTGCCGATCAGCACAGCCTTGTAGTTGGAAAGATCCACAGGCACGGGCTTGAGCAAATAAGAAGGCACCACTTTGACCTTGTTGTTATAGGTCTTGGTGTCGTTGATTTCAGGCGTCTTGCCGGAGAGCACTGCGTCCACTAGGTTAGCGGTGACCTTGGCCAGTTCACGTGTGTCCTTGAAGATGGTGGAGTACTGTTCCTTGCGGATGATGGACTTCACTGATGGCACTTCTGCATCCTGTCCGCTCACAAAAGGATATGGCTGCGAGGCAGAACCGTAGCCCACGCCTTTGAGCGAAGACAGGATACCGATGCTCAAACCATCGTAGGGCGACAGCACGGCGTCCACGCGCTTGTTGCCGTAGAAGGCGCTCAGCAGATTGTCCATGCGGGCCTGTGCCACAGCACCATCCCAACGCAAAGTGGAGACCTTGTTCATGCCGGTCTGCTTACTCTGAACGACCAGCTTGCCCTTGTCGATGTAGGGCTGCAGCACGGACATGGCGCCGTCATAGAAGAAGAACGCATTGTTGTCGTCAGCAGAGCCGCCAAACAATTCGATGTTGAACGGGCCCTTGCCTTCTTTCAGACCCATCGCTTTTTCGAGCGACTGGGCTTGCAACACGCCGACCTGGAAGTTGTCGAAGGTGGTGTAGTAGTCAACGTTCTTGCTGCCGACAATCAGGCGGTCATAGGCGATCACTTTGATGCCCTTGTCAGCCGCTTTTTGCAGCGCGTTGGACAAGGTGGTGCCGTCGATGGAAGCAATCACCAGCGCCTTCACCCCCTTGGTGATCATGTTCTCGATTTGCGCCAACTGGTTCGGGATGTCATCGTCCGCGTATTACAGGTCCGTCTTGTAGCCCTTGGCAGCCAAAGCGGCAACCATGCTGTTGCCGTCGCTCACCCAGCGGGTGGAAGTCTTGGTGGGCATGGCCACACCAACGGTGCCTTTGTCCTGCGCCTGCGCGACGGGCGCGACGAGCGAGAAACCGAGTGCCAGACCAGCGGCCAGTGCCTTGAGTGTGTATCTACGTGCGTTCACTGTTTGTCTCCTGAGTGTTTGGATGTTCTTTGGCCGGTGGTCAAAGATGCTGCATCATAAGAACGACATCGATAATCTTCCAATTGAGATTAGGGCAGTTTGCATAGCAAAACGTGGATTGGTAATTACCCTCGGTTTTGAACAATCAGCTGCTTCACGGCTCTGTACTTTCCAGCGCTGCGCGCATGCGCAAAAATGGCAGCGTGGCAGCGTGCTGCTCTGCCAGAGCCAGCACCGGTGCAAAGCGCCGCTGTTTCTTCTGTGCATGGTTCTGAAAAATGTCGGCGATGCGGTGCTCCAGAAACGGGTTTTCAAAACGCTCGCGCACGCTCGCCAGATAGGCCTGCGCCTGTGGCAGTTGCCCCAGCAGGTCAAACACCGGCAGCACCTCTTCGGCCCAGAAGGCTTCCAACTCGGTGCGCTGCTGTTTGTCCGCCATGGCTTCGCGCACGGTTTGCGCTTTCGGGCGTTGCAAGGCGCTCCAACGTTCGGCCAGGTAGGTGTGACCGCCGTTGAGCAGGAATAGCTTGAGGCGCTCAAAGCGCAGCAAGTCATCGGTCAGCACGATGCAGGGGTGCTGGCAGGGCATGACCAGACCGGCCTGCCTTTGCACCGCCCACAGGGCATAGGGTTCGGCCACGGCGCCCACCGGCTCCAACGCCTGCGAGACGATGCGGTCCACCAGCGAATTGGCCCACACACAATGCTGCTGCAACCACACACCAAAAGTCTGGCTTAAGCCCCAGCGCTGGGCCAGCCGGATCAGCAACTGGCGCAGCACGTCGCCGTTGTCTTGCACTAGCTCGCAGGGCAGCAGGGTCAACGGCGCGTCGGGGCGCTGCTGCCAACGGCCGTACAACAGCACCAGCAACTTCGCTGGAAAGCTGGTCGGTACCGCGCCATCGAGGGCCAGCATGGCCGGACCATCGGAAACGTCCAGCGCATAGCCGGTGTCACCGGTGTTGGAAAGAATCACCTGCGCATGCAGCACGGCCTGGCGCACCTCAGGCCATTGCGTGCTGGCCTGCAGCGCGCCGCGAATGGCCGCGCCGTACTGCGTCAGATCGATGGTGGCGCCATCTTGGCGTCCACGCACCCGCACCGGGTAGGGCGCGCCGGTGGCCAGCGCCGCTACGCGGGCGGCACTCTGCGCACTGGCGGTGGTCTGCACCATGGTAATGGCACCGAGCGCCTGGCTGGCACCGGCCTCACCCGACAGCGCTTGCGACACAAACAAATCCACATGCGCCTGCAGAAAGCGGCTGGTTCCAAACTGCACGATGGGCTGAAACATGCTCAGACCTCGATCAGGGCCTTGACCACGCCACGCGCCGGGTCCAGCAGTTGGGCAAAGTCGGTGGGCACATCGGCCAATTGCATCCGGTGCGTGTTGAGCGCGGCGGTGGGCACCTGACCGGCGCGCATGGCCTGCAGCACGGTATCGAAGTCTTCGGCCGTGGCGTTGCGGCTGCCCAGCAGCGTGGTTTCGCGCTTATGAAATTCGGGGTCCGAAAAACTGATGGCGCCTTGCACGACCGAGATCAGCACATAGCTGCCGCCGTGGCAGACAAACTGCAGGCCGCGTTCCATGGCCTTTGCGTTGCCGGTGGCATCCATCACCACGTCGAAGAACTCACCGTTGGTGGCTTCACGCAACTGCGCTTCGTCATCAGCGCCCAGCGTGACGGCACCGGCCACGCCCAGTTCTCGCTGGCAGAAATCCAAGCGGTCCTGGCGCGCGTCCAGCGCCGTGACCTGCGCACCGCGCAGCCCGGCAAAAATCATGGCGGCCATGCCGATGGGCCCGGCGCCCACCACCAGCACGCGCTGGCCCGCATGCACCTGGGCGCGACGCACCGCATGCGCGCCTATGGCCAGAAATTCGACCATCGC
>CANFNO010000207.1 GCA_947447845.1 Burkholderiales bacterium
GCCATCGATGGCACCACCAGTTCCAGTTTCGCCTGCGACCTGAAGAAGTGGATGCAGATCATGGAAGCCTACGAAAAAGGCGGCCATGCCTACCACGCCACCATGCCCACCGACGCCCTGATTCGCCTGCGCGAAGTGATGACCGAGACGCGCAACTACGGCTTTGAGAAAGTGCGCCAGGAGCAGATCGCTCTGGGCAGCAAAGTGCGCGCGCTCTTCGAGAGTCGTGGCATTGTCAGCGTCGCCGCCGCGGGCTTTAAGGCGCCGGGTGTCGTGGTCAGCTACACCGCCGATCCGGAAATTCAGAGCAGCAAGAAATTCCTGGCACTGGGCCTGCAAACCGCCGCCGGTGTGCCGCTGCAGTGTGACGAAGGCGCTGACTTCATGACCTTCCGCGTTGGCCTGTTCGGCCTGGAGAAGTTGCACAACGTAGACCGCAGCGTGGCCCATCTGGCTGCAGCGCTGGATGCCATGGGCATCACCGCACCGGCAGAGGCCGTCGCGGCCTGAAGTCTAGACGCGTAAGGGGCTAGCTGGATTTTTCTCCAGCCAGCCCTTGAGCCGCTCCACCCCTTGGTGCAGGCGTGCAATATCTTTGGACGCAAAGCACCAGCGCAGCCAACCATTGGCTTCCGGCGCAAAGGCGTTGCCGGGAGCTAGGCCCAATCCAGCTTCCTGCACCAGACGCTTGGCAATGGTTAGCGAGTCCCCCGCAATCGGTAGTTTGAAGAAGGCATACATGCCGCCTTTGGGCGTGGCCAGTTCCACTCCCGGTAGGGCTTGCAACGCGGGCACCAATGCATCGCGGCAGGCCCTCAGGTGCGCCACGACACGCGGTGTCACTTCGTTGGCACGATCCAACGCGGTGATGCCGGCGCGTTGCACAAACACCGGTGCGCAGGAGGTGTTGAACTCGATCAACTTGCCCATGGACGCGGTCATCGCGGGCGGCATGATCAGCCAGCCCAAGCGCCAGCCGGTCATGAGGTAGCTCTTGGAAAAGCTGTGCACCACCACCAACCGGTCGTCAGCCACTGATTGGTCCAGAAAGCTCGGTGCGCAGGCGTGCTCGCTGGGCGCGTAGTACAGGTTTTCGTAGACCTCGTCGGCCAGAATCCAGGTGCCTGTCTTGCGACAGTGCGCCAGGATTGCGCGCTGTTCGTCGGGCTCCAGCGTCCAGCCGGTGGGGTTGTTCGGCGCGTTGACGATGAGCAACTTGGTGGCCGGGGTGATGGCCGATAGCAGCGCGTCCAGATCCAGCGTCCAGGCGCCGTCTTTGGGTTGGAGGCTGACCGGGCGCAACTTGCCACCCATGATCAGCGCCTGTGCGGTGAGGTTGGGCCATACCGGGGTGACCGCCACCACCTCGTCACCCGGATTGACGAGCGCTTGCACCGCCAGCATCAGCGCGTTGACGCCGCCGCTGGTGATGGCAATGCGGTCTGAATGCACGCCAGCTCCGGCGTCGTGTGCGGGGTGCTTTTGCGTCATGGCGCGCGCAACGCCTTCGCGCAAATAGGGCAGCCCCATGTTGTGCGCGTAAAAGGTTTCACCGTGGTGAAGCGAATCGATGGCGGCCTGGCGGATGAAATCCGGCGTCACCTCGTCGCTCTCGCCAAACCAGAAGGCCAGCACATCGCTACGGCCTATGCCGGCGTTTGCCACTTCACGGATTTTGGATTCTTCAAGGTTCAGGATGGCGCTGCGCATGGTTCACTCTGCTTTTGAATAAAAGATTGTTCCGTTTCTACATCAAGCGTGAACGCGAAGGGCCGCCGCTCACAGTGCGAGTCGCACGACAAGGCTGTCCGACAAAGTGCACGTTTGATGTAGAAACGCAATCACAGCATACGCGCCACCAGCGGGATAAGCACTGATGCAAACACTACTTGCAGCCCCAGTGCCAGGGCTGCCCAAGCGCCTGCATCGGCATTGACCTGCATGGCGCGTGCCGCGCCAATGCCGTGTGCGGCCGTGCCCAGAGCAAAGCCACGCGCCATCCAGCCGGTTTTGTCTGTGCCTATGCGCAACAGGTCAAACAGGTACTTGCCCGACAACGCGCCGACCATGCCGGTGACCACGGCGAACACCGCCGCCAGCGCGGGTATGCCACCGATCTTTTCCGCCACACCCATGGCCACCGGTGCGGTCACGGACTTGGGTGCCATGGACAAAAGCACGTCATGCGGCAGGTCCAGCAGCCAGGCAATTCCCGTGGCACTGATGGCCGCTGCCGCGCCACCGGCCAGCGAGGCAATTGCAAAGCGGCCAAAGCGTGCGCGCAAAACGGTGCGGCGTTGCCACAGCGGCCAGGCCAGCGCCACAACTGCGGGGCCGAGCAAAAAGTGGATGAACTGCGCGCCGGAAAAATACGTTGGGTAGGCGGTGCCGGTGAGCGTCAGGCCCACTGCCAGCGTAAGCACTGACCACAGCACCGGATTGGCCCAGGCCGCTTGACCCATGCGACCGTAAAAGGCCTGGGCTATGACGTACACCACCAGCGTGGCCGTTAAACCAAACAGCGGTGTTGAGGAAAGGTAAACCCAAAGCTGGACGAAGTCAGCCACGGTCGGCCTCCGCGTCGGCTGCGTTCGTGGCTGTTGGCGCTGTTTCTTCGCGCATCAGCGCCCGCAGCACCAGGGCCGTAACAGTCAGACTGATCCAGGTGGACAGCACGATCACGATGGCTATGCGCACGCCGTATTGACCCAGCACATCCAGGTGCGTCATCACGCCCACGCCCACCGGCACAAACAGCAAAGAGAGGTGTTGCAACAGGAACTCTGCCACCACCTGCACGCTGTTGTGCACGAGGGGCCAGCGCAGAGCGAACAACAAAAGCAGCATGCCAACCACCGGGCCCGGCAGCGGCAGATGCAGGCCGCGCGAAATCACTTCACCCATGCTCTGCAGCAGCAGGAGCCAGGTGATGCCGCGCAGTGCGAGCATGGGTGAAGCTTCGGAGCCGTATGGCCCTAGAAGCGTTCCAGGTCAGGGTGTTTGATTTGACCGCCACGCACCAGCATCTTGCCGTACTCGGCGCAGCGATGCAGGGTAGGAATCACCTTGCCGGGGTTGAGCAGGCCCTTGGTGTCAAAAGCCGCTTTGAGGGCAAACATCTGCGCGTTTTCTTCCGCCGAAAACTGCACGCACATGCTGTTGAGCTTTTCCACGCCCACGCCGTGTTCGCCCGTCACAGTGCCGCCCATGGCCACGCTGGTTTCCAGAATGTCGGCACCAAATAGTTCGCAGCGGTGCAACTGGTCTGCATCACTTGCATCAAACAGAATCAGCGGGTGCAGATTGCCGTCGCCCGCATGGAACACATTGCAGCAGCGCAGTTGGTATTTCTTCTCCATCTCGGCAATCGCGAGCAGGATGTCGGCCAGGCGTTTTCGCGGGATGGTGCTGTCCATGCACATGTAGTCGGGGCTGATGCGGCCCGAGGCGGGAAAGGCGTTCTTGCGCCCGCTCCAAAAGCGCATGCGCTCGGCCTCGCTGTTGCTCACGGCAATGGCGGTTGCACCAGCGGCGGTCAGCACCGCGCTCATGCGGCCGATTTCTTCTTCCACTTCTTCGGGCGTCCCATCGCTCTCGCACAGCAGGATGGCGGCGGCGTCCAAGTCGTAACCGGCGTGGACATAGTCTTCCACGGCGGCGGTCATGGGCTTGTCCATCATCTCCAGACCGGCCGGGATGATGCCCTCGGCAATCACCTGCGCCACAGCTTCGCCGGCTTTGCGAACATCGTCGAAACTGGCCATGATGCAGCGCGCCAGCAAGGGCTTGGGGATGAGTTTGACGGTGACCTCGGTGGTCACAGCCAGCATGCCCTCGCTGCCAATCACCACGCTCATGAAGTCGAAGCCGGGTTGATCCAGCGCGTCGCTGCCGAACTCGATGGGCTCGCCCTCCATGGTGAAGCCGCGCACCTTCTGGATGTTGTGCAGCGTCAGGCCATATTTCAGGCAATGCACGCCGCCCGAGTTTTCCGCCACATTGCCGCCGATGGTGCAGGCAATCTGGCTACTCGGATCGGGTGCGTAATACAGGCCAAAAGGGGAGGCGGCCTCGCTGATGGCCAGATTGCGCACGCCACATTGAACGATGGCCGTGCGGCTTCGCTTGTCGATCTTGAGAATCTTGTTGAACTTCGCCAGCGACAGCGTCACGCCCAGCGGGTTGGGCATGGCCCCGCCCGACAGGCCGGTGCCTGCACCGCGCGCCACCACGGGCACATCCAACGCATAGCAAGCCTTCAACACCGCAGCGACTTGCGCCTCGGTTTCCGGCAGCGCCACCAGCAGCGGCCGCGCGCGGTAAGCGGTCAGGCCGTCACATTCATACGGCGTGGTGTCTTCGCTTTGGTAAAGCAGGGCATGGGACGGTAGCAGGGGCTTGAGCGCCTGCAGGACTTTGGCCTGCAACTCCGCTTTTTTCAGCAGGTCGTTGGTGGCAGGTGCGGTGGGCGCGTTCATGGTTTGGGTTCTTTGGCTCGCATGCAGGTCACTGTAGGGCAAAGCAGGGCGGTGCTGTGTGAATTAACTTGCACGGGGTTTTGAATTGGCCCGGTCGCGGTGCCGCCTGGTATTGAGGCGGTTTCTAGCTCAGCGACTTCTTCAGCCAGTCGGAAAAGGCCGCCACTTCCCAGCGGTCCATGGCGCCGGTGCGCCAGCACAGGTAGTGCGCGTGCGGGCTGGGCACATTTTGCAAAAACACCTCGCTGGTACCCAGGCGCACCAGAGAGCCCTGTTCCAGCCAGGGCGCGCCGAGCTTGAGGCGCACCAAGGCCACGCCCATGCCGGCGGCGGCAGCATCGCACATCAGCCCGATGTCGTTGAACTGCGAGCCTTCCAGCGGCTCGGGCCAGTCCAGATGGTTGGCAGCGAACCAGGTGCGCCAGGGCTCCAGCGGGCTGCGCAGCAGCGCCACGCGTTCCAGATCCTGCGCCGTCTCAAAGGGGCCGTGTTCGCGCACAAAAGCGGGGGATGCCAGCGGCGTAACCTCATCCTTGGTCAGGCACAGGTGCTCCAAGTCGGCATAGCGGCCCACGCCGAAGCGCACGATCAATTCGGCGTCTTCGGCCACCACGTCCAGCAGCGGGATGGAGACCTGCAGCGTGATGTCAATCTCCGGATAGGCCTCGGTGAACTGGCGCAGGCGCGGAATCAGGATGCTGCGCGCAAAAGTGGGTGTCACGGCCAGGCGCAACTTGCGCTTACCCGGCATGGCTGCAGAGCTGGGGAACTTCTGCAATATGGCCAAGCCCTCGCGCACATGGGCCAGGTATTCGCTGCCCTCCACCGTGAGCGAGAAGTCGGCGCGTCCGAACAGCTTGGTGCCAATGATTTCTTCAAGCTGGCGCACCCGGTGGCTGACCGCGCTGGGTGTCACGTGCAGTTCTTCCGAAGCCTGCGTGACGCTGCGCAATCGGGCCAGCGCCTCAAAGGTCAACAGACACTGGATGGGGGGAATGCGGGCTGTACTCATGGCCTAACTATAATTCGCGACCGCTCAACCGCGCTCACCATTTTCTTGAGGCCCTGCCATGTCTGACTCCCTCGCGGTCCTGCCGCAGTACCTCCTGCCCAAAAAAGCGCTGACCATTTTTGCGGGTTGGGTGGCCGGCGCCAAAGGCGGACCCTTGACCACCGCGCTCATTCGCTGGTTTGTGAAGCGCTACAGCGTCAATATGACCGAGGCGGCGGGGCCCGATATCGCCACTTACGCCACGTTCAATGATTTTTTCACCCGCGCTCTGAAAGACGGTGCCCGCCCGTTGGCAACTACCGATTATTTGTGCCCGGTGGATGGCGCCATCAGCCAGTTCGGTTGCATCACCGGTGATCAAATATTCCAGGCCAAAGGCCACAGCTACAGCACCACCGCCTTGGTCGGGGGCGATGCCGC